>DAIDKJ010000054.1 GCA_027450105.1 Ferrovum sp. | reverse complement strand
AGGGAATACGAACCAGGCCACGGTACAGCAAGATTCCAGCCACCACGCCAGCACCTGCCCCCAGCATCCCGCCCAGCACCAGAGCAGATCCGGAATCACCGCCAGTTGCCAGCGCCCACATAAACAGTACCGCTTCGGACCCCTCACGCATTACCGCGAGAGCCGTCACCATGAGCAAAGCCGTCAGGGGACGGCTGCCCGAAGAAACAGCCTGACCCACAGCCGTCAGTTCCGATTTCATCTCCTTGGCATGCGCAGCCATCCAGACGTTATGCCAGGTCAACATGAGCACGGCTGCCAGTAGAATTCCTGCATTGATGAGTGCTTGCGCATCGCCCGAAAGTGCATTGGTGGCCGTACTGGCCACAAACGCCACCCCGGCAGCTCCTGTGAGCCCTAAACCAACTCCCGCCAGCACCCAGCGCCCGCGCTGGGGAATACCCCGACTAGCCCCCAGCACCAGAGCAACGATCAACGCGGCCTCCAGAACTTCCCGGAAAATGATGACAGCACTAGCCCCCATGTCAATGTCCTCCCGCCAAGGCCTTGGCCACGACCTGGCCCTTCACGGCATGATTGAAGTCATTGAAAAAATCATAGGCCCCAGGATCCAGTGGTCCCACATAAAAGGCCACCTCGGCATGTGCCGGCACCAGAACTTCGCGCGACAGAGACTCGCTTTCAAATTCGGCAGGCAAGGTATCTTGATTGCGTAATACCACTCGGGTTTTGGTCCCGGCAGGAATCTCCAGCTGACGCGGCTCAAACTGTCCGGCATGCAAGGTGAGCAACACATCGGCCTGCGCCGCTTGCGTCCAGGCGACGGCTGTCATCAGGGCCGCACACAACCATCCTCGCGGTGCAACACCCCGCAGGACTTGATCCCTTCCATGCATCGATCCCATTCCTGTTCCTCTTGTTTGCATTCGTTGAATGACGTTTTATGAATCACTGAGAAAAAATTGTAAATGATAATCATTCTCATGTAAAGCGCTGCGCTCACCTCTTCCCAATGTTAAAATGATCCTTTGGTCCCCGTAGTTAAATGGATATAACAGCCCCCTCCTGAAATAATTTGGGCACCCCGTGGTGAAAGCCCGGGTGTGAATGCATTCAAAGTCGGTGAACCCCCTGCCCGCTGCGGGCGAGGCAATACCGAGCAAAGCCCGTAAACCGGGACTGTGTAGAGACTTGACGGATGCGGCCTACCGGTGTTTACCCATGGCCAAGGTAAAGTCCAGCTCACAAACAGCCAAGCTGGCGGTGAAAACCGTAGTGGGATGAAGGGGCAGATACAGGTTCGATTCCTGTCGGGGGCGCCAGGGCCCTGCAACAGACACGGTCATCGGGATTATGCTAGCATCGAAAGCTGCATCAGGTCGCCCAATACGCAGAAAGACGCTTCACGCGTCATTTTTGGTTACTTGTGGCTCTGATGCCTTCTTCATCTCAATCCGTGCGGGGCCACACCATGTCTAGTTCACCTTACAGTCTGGCTGGAAAAAACGGCCTGATCATTGGCTTGGCAAACGAACATAGCATCGCCTGGGGCTGTGCCCAGGAGGCCTCGCAACAGGGCGCCCGGCTGGTGGCCACCTGTTTGAATGACAAGGCCCGGCCGTTTGTGGAGCCTCTCACCACGGCATCAGGAATCCAGTTACTCACCTGCGACGTGGAACACGAAGGAGAGCTCGAGGCAGCGGTTGAGCAGGCAGCAGCCGCTTTGGGGCACCTGGATTTCGTGATTCATTCCATTGCCTGGGCTCCTTTGGCCGATCTGCATGGTCATGTGATCGATAGCAGCAGCATTGGGTTTTCTCGCGCCATGGAAGTCTCCTGTCACTCTTTCGCCACTCTGGCAAAACTCTGTGCTCCCCACATGAGCGCGGGGGGAAGCATGGTGACCATGACCTATCTGGGAGCAGACAACGCTGTAGCCCATTACGGGCTGATGGGTCCGGTGAAAGCAGCCCTGGAATCCCTGGTGCGCTACATGGCCATGGAATTGGGGCCACAAGGCATTCGCGTGCATGCGGTTTCCCCCGGACCGATCCTGACACGCGCAGCATCGGGCATCGAGGCCTTTGACGAACTGATTCTTCAAGCGAAGACCCGTGCTCCCCTCAAGCGCCTGGTTACCCTGCCAGAGATTGCCCGGCTCAGCTGTTTTCTCTGCAGTGACGCCGCCTCCGGCATGACCGGGCAAACCATTTTCGTGGACGCCGGTTATCACGCCATCGCCTGATAACCACCCCCTTTCAGCACCCCAGTCGCCAAGGCACATCGATCTAGTAAACAGACCACCCATCTTTCCTTCTACACACGGCTCCCCTATGAACTCAACCCTACACGATGCAGAAACCAGCCAGGAATGGCTGGAAAACATCACCTTCGACGAATTGCAAATCGGCATGAGTGCCCGCATGCTACGCACGCTTACACTGGCCGACATTCAGGCCTTTGCCGCAGTCTCGGGCGACACCAACCCGGCGCATCTGGACCCGGTATATGCCAATGAAACCCTGTTTCATGGCGTGATTGCCCATGGGATGTGGGGCGGCGCTCTGATTTCCGCCTTGCTCGGCACCCGCTTTCCGGGCCCGGGCACCATCTATCTGGAACAGAATTTACATTTCACCAAACCTGTGCGCATTGGGGATACGCTGGATGTCTCAGCCACGGTCATCAGCCTGGATGAGGTCAAAAAGCGCGTGGAACTGGACTGCCTGTTGGTCAATCAGAAAGGGGAACGCGTGTTGTACGGCACGGCAAAAGTACTGGCCCCGACGCAAAAAGTCCGGCTTCCCCGCGCCAGTACCCCTCACATTCAGCTCTTTGATCCCGAAGCCCGGTTCAAAACCCTGCTGGCCTTGGGGGAAAATCTGCCCGCCTTGCGCTGTGCCGTGGTGCATCCCTGCGACATGGAATCCTTGAGTGGCGCCATGGACTCGGCGCGCCATGGACTGATCATCCCACTGTTGATTGGTCCGGAGGAACGCATTCGCCGTCTGGCAGAGGAAAACGGCATCGATCTGGGCGCCGCCGAAATCATTTCCGTGGCCCATAGCCACGCGGCGGCGGAAAGAGGAGCAGCGCTAGCGGCCCAGGGAGAGGCAGAAATCCTCATGAAAGGCAGCCTGCACACCGACGAACTCATCCATGCCGTGTTGGCACGGCGGGAGCTGCGCACCAAACGGCGCATGTCCCACGTCTTTCGCTTTGACGTCCCGCTGTATGCCAAGCCCCTGCTCATTACCGATGCAGCACTCAACATTCGGCCTACGTTACCGGAAAAAATCGACATCGTGCAAAACGCCATCGATTTTGCCCATGTGTTGGGGATAAAAACCCCCAAGGTGGCCATTTTATCCGCAGTGGAAACCGTCAACCCCCACGTTCCCTCCACGCTGGATGCGGCGGCACTGTGTAAAATGGCCGCACGGGGCCAGATCACGGGAGGAATCCTGGACGGTCCGCTGGCCTTTGATAATGCCATCTCCCTGCAGGCGGCACAAATCAAGCATATTTCCTCGGTCGTTTCCGGTGACGCCGATATTCTGGTGGTTCCGGATTTTGAATCCGGTAATATGCTAGCCAAACAACTGGAATATCTGGCTGGTGGTAGTGGCTCGGGCCTCGTACTTGGCGCGCGCGTGCCCATTGCCCTCACCAGCCGCGCCGACGGACCCATGGCCCGGGTTGCCTCGGCCTTGCTGGCCCAATTGGTGGCCTATAACGCCCGCCGTGACCATCCACGACAGGCTTGGCAACATCCCACTACCTGATGGGGGAATTTCGCGCCCCCCAACTTGGATAAGGAGCTGAACATGATGACTCCAGAGCTTCACGACACGTTCACCTCAGGGTTTATGCCCCACGGGTACTGTTTTCTGTGGACTCCCTCCTTGCTGTGGACATACGTGATTTCCGACACGTTGATTGCCGCATCGTATTACTCCATTCCCTTCACCCTGTGGTACTTTGTACGCAAGCGCAAGGATCTCCCCTTGCGCTGGGTCTTCTCGTTGTTTGGCGTGTTCGTTCTGGCTTGTGGCTCGACCCATCTGATTGCAGTCACCACGATCTGGCAAGCCAACTACTGGACCGATGCCAGCGTCAAAGCGCTCACAGCCCTGGTATCTGTTCTCTCGGCCATTGTTCTGTGGCGCATCATTCCCTTTGCCCTGTCGATTCCCTCCCGCACCGATCTGGAACAGATGAATCAACAACTACGGGACGAGGTGGCCCGGCGCAAACAGGTGGAAGAAGCGTTGACAGTGGCCAATCAACAACTGGAAGAACGCGTGAGTGCACGCACCCAGGATCTGGTTCTTGCCAACCAGGATCTGCAGCGGGTCAATCGCGCTCTGGAAACCATCAGCCTGTGCAATGAAGTCCTGATCCATGCTGTGGACGAAACACAATTGCTGCGCGAGATGTGTCAGATCATCATCGAAAATGCCGGTTATCAGTTTGTCTGGGTCGGTTACAAGGAGTTGGATGAGGCCAAAACCATCAAGCCAATCACCCATGCCGGTAACTACATTCAGTATGTGGAGCGCGATCAGGTGTCCTGGGGCGATACCGAACACGGGCGTGGCCCCTCGGGCATGGCCATCAAAACGCAACACCCCGCACTTATCAAAAATGCCCTGACCGATCCCGATTACGCCGTATGGCGCAGGCATGCGCAACAATTGGGCTATCGTTCGGTGCTGGCCCTGCCACTGGTGTCATTCCATCAGGTGCTAGGAGTCATGACCATCTATTCTCGCCAGGAAGATGGCTTTTCCACCACAGAAATCGAGTTATTGGATCAACTGTCCAAGGATCTGGCCTTCGGAATCGTTTCCCTGCGCACGCGCCTCCTTCAGGAACAGAGCTCCGAGCGCCTGATGGAAAGCCTGGAAGGTACCATTTCCGCCATGTCTGCCACCATGGAGATGCGGGATCGCTACACGTCGGGCCACCAACAGCGCGTGGCCGAGATCTCCCGCAGCATTGCCGAGGAAATGGGGCTTACCGCCGATGAAATCCATGGCATCTACCTGGCAGCCCAGATTCACGACATCGGCAAAATTCACATACCCGCCGAAATCCTGACCAAGCCGGGACGGTTGAACGAACTGGAATACAGCCTGGTAAAAACCCACCCGCAAAATGGCTTCGATGTGTTGAAAAACATCAAATTTCCCTGGCCCATTGCACGCATGATCCATCAGCATCACGAACGCCTGGACGGTTCGGGATATCCCCTGGGGCTCAAAAACCAGGAAATATGTTTGGGTGCAAAGATCATCGCCGTGGCGGACGTGCTGGAAGCCATGTATTCGCACCGCCCCTATCGTCCGGCACTGGGGCTGGAACCCGCTCTGGAAGAGATTCGCAGTCACAGCGGAACCCAGTTCGACCCACTGGTGGTAGCGGCCTGCCTACGACTGTTTGAGGAGAAGGGGTACAACATTCCCACATAAATCTGAGCCACTCGATACCGATCGCTTCGCCAGGTCACTCCACCGGAAAATGATAGTCGGCCTTGAGCATCAAACGCAAAAAGGCATCCACTACTTCCTCGTCGTATAACCTGCCTCGCTGCGCACGGATTTCACGAGACGCCGGGGCCAGTCCCAGCGCCGGACGATAGGGACGATGCGACGCCATGGACTCCACCACATCCGCCACCGCCAATACTTTGGCTTCCGGTAGAATCTCGGCCCCCACCAACCCGTAGGGATAGCCACTGCCATCCAGACGTTCATGATGTTGCAAAACGATCTGGGCAATGGGCAGCGAAAAGGTCATATCCTTCAAAATTTGGTAGCCCGTATCCACGTGTAATTTCACCAGATCATATTCCAGCGGGGTCAATTTACCTGGTTTGGACAAAATATCGATGGGTACGGCAATCTTGCCGATATCGTGCACCAAACCGATCAGTTCCATATCCTGGCATTTCTTTTCGGGCCAGCCCATTTCCCGTGCAATATCCGCCGCCAGAATGCCTACGCGACGTTCATGTCCCGCCGTGTAGGGATCACGTGCTTCCACCATGTTGGCTACTGCCTGCAAAGCCCCCCGCATGGATTCTTGCAGTTCCCGCATATACACCTGATTCTGCAGTTCATTCTGCTTGCGCTCGGTCATGTCCATGGAAATGCGACCTACAAAGCGCGGCTGTCCGGTTTCATCCAGCACGGGAAAAATATGCGACTCGAAATGACGGGGCTGTGCGTCGATGACAAACTGCTCTTCGATACAGTGGCAGGACAGGGAATTCAGCGCCCGCAAGTCCTCTTCGCGGATCCGGTTGGCTAAAGGTTCCGGAAGCAGGTCATGGTCAGTTTTGTCGCAAAAATGCGCCGCGGAGAATCCATGCAGGCGCTGCATGAGGGAATTGGCCAGCACATAGCGGCCCTCGATGGTTTTGAGGGATAGGGCTGAAAACGAGTGTTCGATAATGGCTTCGAGCTGGGACTTCCGATCCCGCAGGGTGAGCCTGGCGTTTTTTTGATCGGTGATATCGGTGGAAACCCCATACAAACCAATGATCCGTTGCTGAGCATCGCGCAAGGGTTTTTTGACGGACCAGTAATAACGCGTTTCGCCAGTGGCTTTGACGACGTTTTTTTCTTCCCGTTCGATCGCTCGTCCTTCATCCAGCACCAGGCGGTCATTATCCATGAGGGCCCGGGCCTGGGGCAGATCAAAGAAATGGCTATCATCCAGACCGATGATCTGTTGCTCGCAACGGCCAAACAGGGTTTGGACTTTTTGGTTGACGTAGAGATAGCGCCCCTGGTTGTCCTTCAGATATACATACGTGTCGGTCAAATCCAAGGCCGATTTGAGCCCTGCCAGCAGCATGGGTAACGACAGCTCTGTGAAGCCAGTGTCCAACATTGCAAGTCCGGGCGATCCTCGGGTTGTCAAGCTCCCATAGTGGAGTAAATCTCCAGACTAAAAAATCTTTTTTTTTAGAAGGGCTTGCAGGCTCAGGAAACGCCCTTTGCGTGGCGCAACCCCAGGCCGATCATCAAGATGGCCAACACCACGGGAAGCGCATGATGAATCCAGGGTTCATGCACCCAATGCATCTGCACCCAGGCGGGATCCGATAACAGCATGTCCCCAGCCACATACCCCAACAAACCCCCACCCAGAAAGATCACGGCGGGATAGCGGCGCATGAGGCGCATCAATAGTTCACTTCCCAGCAAGATGATGGGCACGCTGGTTAACAGCCCCAGAACCAGCAAACCCCAGTTCCCCCGGGCCACGGCTGCCAGGCTGAGTACATTGTCCAGACTCATGACCAGATCGGCCACAACAATCGTCCAGATGGCGCGCCCAAGACCTGATGAGGCCACCTGGGAAGCGTTCTGAAGTGGGGTTTGTTGTTCCCCGATCCGGGGTTCTGCCACCAAGCGCCAAGCCACCCAAAAGAGCAACAGCGCCCCCAGGGTCTGCACATAGGACCAGGCCAGCACCTTTACTGCCACCACGGTGAGCAGCACCCGCAACAGTACCCCGCCCACCCCACCCAACCACACGGCCCAGCGTCGTTGGGTGGGACGCAAGTCCTTGGCAGCCAAGGCAATGACGGCGGCATTATCCCCACTGAGAATCAGGTTGAGGCTGATGATCTGGAGCAATGCCAGCCAGAACTCGCCTGTAAAAAACTCACTCATCAGGGGCTTTGTGATGCGCCAGGTTGATAAAAGACATGCGCCGAGAATACCACCGGTTGTGGAATAATGGCAGCATGCGTACCAAAACCTTGAATTCGGATCCTTGGGCACGTCACCTGTCCTGGTGTTCTGCCCCTGAATTAAAACAGCCTTGGCCGCAAACAGATCCCTCAAGCACGAAACCGACGGTTTGCGTCGCGCGTG
>DAIDKJ010000053.1 GCA_027450105.1 Ferrovum sp. | reverse complement strand
ACCATGGGTGGCAAATACCTGAACCAGTGCCTTTTCTGCTTTGTACAGCTCCCAATTGGCGGTCAGGAATCCACCGTCCTTGTTACTGTCCGAGTACCCCAGCATGACTTCCTGGGTGTTGTTGCGGCTGGCAAGCAATAGCCGATACAGCGGCAGGGAGAACAGGCCATCCATGATGGCCCCACAGCCACGCAAATCCGCGATGGTCTCAAACAGGGGAATGACGTTCATGTGCAATGTGGGTGCCGATCCGGGCTGCATCAGACCCACTTCTTTCAGGAGCAGTACGACCTCCAGCAAATCGCTGATACTGTCGGTTTTCGAGATGATGTAGTTCGGTAGTGCCTGTGCGCCAAAACGTTGCTGCAATCGGGCGGTGATCTGGAAGGTGTCCAGTTCCTTCTGTACGGCTTCGCTATAGTGTGCAAAGGGAGTGCGCAGCAGGCGTGGGCTACCCAATTCCTGGATCAGCAGGTCAATGCGCTGTGCTTCGTTGAGGGTGCTGTAGTGAATTCCCGTGCCTGCTTGTTCCAGAAGCTCGGCAACACAGCGTTCGTGAAATTCGGAATGTTGGCGCAAGTCCAGCGGTGCGAGATGAAAGCCAAAGGACGAGACGGCGCGACGGAGCATCCGCAATCTTCCGCCAGCCAGCAAACCGGAGCCATGTTGCTGCAGCGAGTCACGCAGGATATCCAGATCCGCCATGAAGTCGGGCACCGAAGCATAGGGCGTCGCACTACCGGGCGGTGGTGGGTTGGCATCCTGCCTCAAATGGTGTGCGGTTTGGGACAGGCGGGCATGAATATGGGTCAGGGCACGCCGGTAGGGTTCTTCAACCCGGCTATCGGCGGATTCGGGGGCCTTGTCCGCCAACTGGCGGAGTGCATGGGATACATCCACCAAACGGGAAGACAGGGAAAGTTCACCGCGCAAAGCACACAACTGCTCCAGATAAAACTCAAGAGCCACGGCGCTGTGGCGCTTTACCGCATGGGCTGTGACGTCGGCGGTTACAAAGGGGTTGCCATCCCGGTCTCCGCCAATCCAGCTTCCCATGCGTAGAAAGGAAGGCAGCGTTTGCGCCACTGCAGCATAATCGGGGTCAGCAGCCAAGGCGTCGGCCATGAGGATTTCCAGTCGCGGCACTTCGCGCAAAAAAGTGTAGCGGTAGTAAGACAGGCCATTTTCGATTTCATCATGCACCCTCAGCTTGATGGTGCGCAGTTCGTTGGTTTGCCAGAGGGTGAGAATGGCGCGGCGCAAGGAGGCTTCGTTGGCATCCTGTTCTTCGGGAGTGAGCGTGACACGCGTTCGTTCTTCCAGGCGTTTGGCGATGACCAGATGACAGTCCAGCACACTTTTGCGTTGCACTTCAGTGGGATGGGCGGTGAGCACCGGAGAAACCAGTGCTCGTGAAAAAAAATCCTTGAGGGTGGCAGCAGATACACCGGCCTGTTTGATGCGTTGCAAGGCCAGTGCCACACTGCCTTCTCGGGGTGGGGCGCCCGCTTGTGAATAAACGATGCGCCGTCGATTATGGTGCAAGTCTTCGGCGATATTGCACAAATGCGAGAAATAGCTGAAAGCACGAACCACGGCAATGGTATGTTCCGCACTGAGGCCGTCCAGACATTGTTCCAGCAAAGCCCGGGCACTGGAAGCTTCCTGGCGACGGTAGCGAATGGCGGTTTGCCGGATCCCTTCAATCAACTGGTAGATTTCTTCTCCCTCTTGCTCGCGCAAGGTGTCTCCCAGCAAGCGCCCTAAAAAGCGAATGTCTTCCCGCAGGGGCAAATCCTTGTCGCCTGTGGCGGGGGTCATGGGGTTCTCCGGAGGACAAGGGGCTTCGTGCTAAACTCACCCTTTTCGAATAACACTTGCACAAGCGCTTCCAATAACATGTCCTCAGCTCCAAAGATTATCATCGCCACCCGTGAAAGTCGCCTTGCCCTCTGGCAAGCTCACCATGTTCGGGATCAGTTAACAGGATTATATCCTGATGCGCATATCGAACTGCTGGGAATGACAACCTTGGGCGATCGGATTTTATACCGCACCCTGGCGGCTGTGGGTGGAAAGGGGCTTTTCGTCAAAGAGCTGGAGGTGGCCATGGAGCAGGGGCGTGCTCATCTGGCGGTGCATTCCATGAAAGATGTTCCCATGATCCTGCCCCAGGGATTCACGCTTTGTGTGGCGGGTGATCGGGAGGATGCGCGGGATGCTTTTGTCTCCAATGAGTATGCCAGCGTGGAGGATCTACCCCCAGGATCGATTGTGGGGACGTCGAGCCTGCGGCGGGAATGTCAGTTGCGGGCCCGCTTTCCCCATCTCGTGATTCAGCCCCTGCGAGGTAATCTGGATACGCGCCTGCGTAAACTGGATCAGGGCGAATATCAGGCCATCATTCTGGCGGCCGCCGGTTTGCGACGACTGGATCTGGCGCACCGCATCCGTTCTCTGCTGTCCTTGGAAGACAGCATCCCCGCCGTAGGGCAAGGGGCATTGGGCCTGGAATTTCCCACGGACCATCCCCAAATGGCCAGTTGGCTCGCTCCGTTACGTAATCCCATTACGGAGGCCTGTGTGCTGGCAGAACGCGCAGTTTCCGTCCGTTTGGCGGGTAGTTGTGATGTTCCTTTGGGGGCACACGCTCTGGCGGAAGGGCAGATTCTGTATCTCAAGGCCTTCGTGGGCAGGCCGGACGGGACTGAACTGCTCCACGCCCAAGCTGCCGGATCGGTTTCTGATCCCGAGGCTTTGGGAGCAAAGGTCGCCGGTCAGTTACTGGATCAGGGCGCGCGGGCCATTCTGGACGCCTGCCGCAGCGCAACATGACAGACTCCTGGCGCGTGGCCGTATTGCTGGGTGGAACCAGCGCTGAACGAGATGTGTCCCTGTCCTCGGGACAACAGGTGGTGCGTGCCTTGCGGGCGCTTGGACATCAGGTCTGGGCTGTGGACATAGCCCAGGACTGGCTGGACCCAGAACAGGAACAGGCTCTATTTGCACCTGGGGTGAGCGCCCTGCCCCCTGCCCAGTCGGGTGCCGGAGAACTTGCCCGCAATCCACTGCATTTTCTTGATTCTGTCCGGCGTCAACCGGTGGATCTGTGGTTTCTTGCGCTGCATGGCGGACTGGGCGAAGACGGCAGGATTCAGGCGCTGCTTGACCTGACTGGGATTCCTTATACAGGCAGCGGTGTGCTTGGGAGCGCCCTAGCCATGGACAAAGACATGACCAAGCGCCTGTTGCGCCTGGCGCATGTACCCACGCCAAACTGGCTCATGGCCCCAGTGACAACGCAACAGGTGACGCAACAGTTGGGCTGGCCAGTTGTGGTCAAACCTAGCAAGCAGGGATCCACCGTGGGTTTGTCTGTTGTGCGCCGTCCGGAAGACTTATCCGCGGCCGTGACACTGGCGCGGGAATACGATGATGAAGTGATGGTGGAACAATTCATTCCTGGGCGTGAACTGACTTGCCCGGTGCTGGAGATTCCAGTCTTTCCAAGTGGCCTAGCAGCGATTCCGGAGCCAATGGCTTCAACGCCGGACATAGAGGCCTTGAGTGTGGGTGAGATCATTCTGCAGCAGGGCGAGATCTTCGACTACGCTGCAAAATACCAACCCGGAGGCGCCCGCGAGATCTTTCCCGCCGCGCTGACCTGCGAACAGACGCAACAGATTCAAAGGCTGGCCCTTGAGGCCCATCAGGCGCTCAAACTGTCGGGGTATAGCCGAGCTGATTTTCGGATGGATGCATCCGGCCAATTCTGGTGCCTGGAAATCAATACCTTGCCCGGTTTGACGGCCATGAGCCTGCTTCCTCAGGCGGCCCTGGCTCAGGGAATGTCTTTTGAATCCCTGATCGATCGTCTATGTCGCCTGGCGTTGCAAGCACGCCCATCTTCAGCGTGCCTACGGCCAAGAACCGGCCATGTCGAGTAAACGGGTCACCTGGATGGGCGGTGTTATTCCTGAGAGCGGCCCACTTGTCTTTCCACCGCAATAATCACTTTTTCGGCAATATCCAAACCGCTCTGATCCCGGATTTCGCGCATGCAAGTAGGGCTGGTCACATTGATTTCGGTCAGATGATCGCCGATGATATCCAGCCCAACCAGTAGCAAGCCAGCCTCCCGCAAAACAGGTCCTACGCGGTGAGCGATTTCCAGATCCCTGGCGGATAGAGGCTGCGCACGCCCCGTGCCTCCTGCCGCAAGATTGCCCCGGGTTTCTCCCGGAGCAGGCAATCGGGCCAGGCACCAGGGCATGGGCTCTCCATCCACCAAAAGCACCCGTTTGTCTCCTTGCGCGATGGCAGGCAGATAACGCTGCGCCATGATGGTGCGTTGTTGATGTCGGGTCAGCGTTTCGAGAATCACGGACAGGTTGGGGTCGCGTTCATGAACCCGAAAAATCTCGCTACCTCCCATGCCATCCAGAGGTTTCAGGATGACATCCTGTTGCGCCTGAATGAAATCCAGCAGTGGGGCGTAGCGACGGGAAACCACAAGCGGTGGGGTCAGGTCGGGAAATCGTACCGTAGCCAGTTTTTCATTGAAATCCCTCAGGGCCCGGGCCCGGTTGAAAACTTTGGCGCCTTTGGATTCTGCGATTTCCAGCAAGTAAGTGCTTACAACATACTCCATGTCGAAAGGAGGGTCCTTGCGCATCATGACAGCGTCAAAGTCCTGTAGCGGACTGATACCCGAGCATGTGCTCTGGTACCAGACATTCATGGCGTCAGGGGCTTGCAGAGTCAGGTTTTGATACGCTGCCAGGACTTGACCCTGACTCAGCCATAATCCATCCGGCTCGATGGTGGCGATGCGGTGGCCACGGTGTTGCGCCGCACGCATCATTTCCACAGAAGAATCTTTACCGGGTTTGAGTGTGGTCAGGGGGTCTACAATAAAGGCGATATGCATGGAAAATCCATAAAAAGTAAGCGCTCACTCAAATGTATTCATCGAGGAAGACATGTCTTCCAGTTCTACCGAGGCTGCCAGCATGGCCAGGCGTGCGACCACGCCATAGGTATAAAAGCGATTGGGCGGCGCATCTGGCGACTGTGATTGATCGGGCGCAATGGCATTGGTTTCAAAAGCCAGGGGTACGAAGTGGGCTCCTGGGGCGTTAAGATTTTCGTCCACGGCACGACCCGTATGCACACGATAAAAACCACCTACCACGAAGTGATCGATCATGTAGACCACGGGTTCAGCCACAGCTCCTTGTACGTCCTCATAGGTGTAGACCCCCTCTTGAATCAGAACCTCACGTACGGCTTGGCCATCCTTGATGACGGACATCTTGTTGCGTTGTTTGCGATTGAGCGCTTGCAAATCCTCGGGGCCCTTGACCGTCATGATCCCCATGCCATAAGTGCCTGCGTCCGCTTTGATGATTAGAAACGGATCATCCTTGATGCCGTATTCACGGTATTTGGTACGAATTTTATCCAGCAGGGTTTGCACCTGAACCGACAGACAATCCAGTCCCTGTCGATCGGCAAAATCCACCTGACCGCAATGAGAGAAATAGGGGTTGATGACCCAGGGATCCAGGCCCACCAAGGCTGCGAATTCACTGGCTACCCGGTCATAGGCAGCAAAATGGCGGGATTTTCTTCGAGTACTCCAACCGGCAAACAAGGGCGGCACCACCGATTGTGATAACCCCTTGAGGATATCGGGAATTCCGGCTGAAAGGTCGTTATTGAGCAAGATGGCGCAAGGATCGAATCCTGCCACGTGGAGTCGGTTACCGATTCGCTGGACCGGCTCGAGAGTCAATTGCTGCCCATTGTCCAGAGTGATCGTGCTGGGTGTGGTGAGGTCTGGTTGCAGACTTCCCAGACGCACGGCAAACCCGGCACGCTGCAAGATGGATTGCAGCCGCGCCACATTCTGTAAATAAAACTGATTGCGCGTGTGATTCTCGGGAATCAGCAAGAATTGGCGCGTATCCGGACAAATTTTTTCCACGGCCATCATGGCGGCTTGTACGCATAGGGGTTCGAATTCCTGGCGCAGATTGTTAAAGCCACCAGGAAACAAATTGGTGTCTACCGGTGCCAGCTTGAAACCACTGTTGCGCAGATCCACGGAAGTATAAAACGGTGCCATGTGCTGGAGCCATTGTTGCCTGAACCAATGCTCGATGGTTGGCATGGCGTCCAGTATATGGCGTTCCAAATCTTTTAAAGGGCCAGTCAAGGCGGTGGTTAGATGCGGAACCATGATTATCCTAAAAGTGAACAAATAAGAGCGTTTGATCGGTGATGGTACAAAGGTTTCGTGTGATCCTGTCGGCCTTGAGGGATGACAACGCCACCTGCTCGCTTGAATCCCATTGCGACAGCCATTTTGGCTGAACGCTGAGGCAGGGTCCGTAGGGTAACCGTTCCGGGGGCTGACCAAAAGCCTTGATTTTGCATGACGGGGTCGCGTAGGCCGTGGGAAAAACACAAATATAGCAAGAATCCTGCTGCGAAATCTTTACAATGCCGGAGTAAACAGTACTATAATGGTCCCGTATTCAAGGCATGAACTCATCCCGGTCATTTTAAATGGCTTGGTAGAGTTTTTACTGTAATGAAGGAAAAATATGATCAAAATCGGAAAATTGACAGATTACGGCATTCTGATCATGACCTATCTGGCACGCCAGCCCGATCAGGTCCACGCGGCCCAAGAGATTGCACAGGCCATTGGCGTTAGCCTGCCCACGGCCAATAAGTTGTTGAAAACCTTGGTGCGAGCCGGTTTGCTGGAGTCCATGCGGGGTATCAAGGGGGGCTACCGCCTGGCGCGATCGGCACACGCGATCAATATGGTAGAGATCATCGGTGCCCTGGAAGGCCCTGTAGGCTTGACGGATTGTGGAACCTCCCAGCAACCGGGAAGCTGTCAGCGGGAGCTTTCCTGCGCGGTCAAAACCAACTGGCAAAGAATCAGCCAGGCCGTGAACGATGCCCTGGCGGGAGTGACCTTGGCGGAAATGACCGTCCCCTCCTTTCAGCCCATCCACTTGCACACTCATCAACCCACAGAAATGACGGCCCTCTGACAATGAATGATTCAGCAAAAACCCTAGAAGACCTCATCGCCCAGGAATACCAGCATGGGTTCGAAACCGATGTGGAGGCGGATAGCATTCCTCGAGGGCTTTCCGAAAATACAGTGCGTCTGATCTCGGCGCGAAAAAAGGAACCCGAGTTTTTATTGGAATGGCGCCTGGCGGCCTATCGGCGTTGGCTTGGCATGACCCCTCCCCAATGGGCTAGTGTGCAGCATCCGCCCATCGATTATCAGGACATCATTTACTATTCCGCCCCAAAATCCCAAAAAGATGGCCCAAAAAGCCTGGATGAAGTGGACCCCGAGTTACTCAAAACCTATGAGAAACTGGGCATACCTCTGCACGAACGGGCCATTCTAGCGGGTGTGGCCGTAGACGCAGTCTTCGACAGTGTGTCGGTAGCCACCACCTTCAAGGATAAACTGGCAGAACAGGGCATCATTTTTTGCTCCTTTTCTGATGCGGTGCAGAATCATCCAGACCTGGTGCGGCAGTATCTGGGAACGGTGGTTCCCGTACAGGACAATTTTTATGCGGCTCTCAATTCTGCCGTGTTCAGCGATGGCTCCTTTGTGTACATTCCCCCGGGAGTGCGATGTCCCATGGAGCTGTCCACGTATTTCCGGATCAATGCCAAGAATACCGGCCAGTTCGAGCGCACCCTCATCATTGCGGATCGCGGAGCCTACGTAAGCTATCTGGAGGGTTGTACAGCGCCCATGCGGGATGAAAATCAACTGCACGCGGCGGTGGTAGAACTGGTGGCTCTGGATGATGCCCAAATCAAATACTCTACGGTCCAAAACTGGTATCCCGGAGACCCCCGCACCGGCAAAGGCGGCATCTACAACTTCGTCACCAAACGCGGCGCCTGCCGCGGCGCCAATTCCAAGATCACCTGGACCCAGGTCGAAACCGG
>DAIDKJ010000052.1 GCA_027450105.1 Ferrovum sp. | reverse complement strand
AGTGATGCACATCTGGCCCACATCCTCAAGGTGGACCTCACCAGCAAGGACTTTGTCTACGATCTGGACGAGCGGGCACTGCAACGGGCACAAATGCTGGATGGAAAGCTGCTGCTCGTCACCAACATGCCGGATCACTCCCCAGAAGAGATTGTAGCCCGCTACAAATCCCTGGCCGATATCGAGCGTGGGTTTCGGGTCCTCAAAAGCGAGATCGAAATGGATCCCATGTTTCACCGGCTACCCAACCGGATACGGGCCCATGCCATGATCTGCTTCATTGCCCTGGTACTGTATCGAGTCTTGCGTATGCGTCTGAAAGCCGGAAACAGCCCATACTCACCTGGCAAGGTTCTGGAGATCATGCGCAAAATCCAGCAGCATCAGGTCACCCTGCATCGCAGAAAATCATCTCAGGGGGTGAGCAAATTAACTCCCATCCAGAAGGAGTTGTTCGAGGTCGTCAAGCTGCCAAAACCACCAAAAACGCTCTTGTAGGGACAATTTTAAAACGCGAGTCGTTTAATATCAATCAATTACGCGTGAAAGTGTTGAACTTGAGGTGCCTGCGGCAAGACCACTCAGGTAGAGGTTTTCCCTGGGCGCGCCCTGGAAGTGGGTTCACATTGCTGATGGAGGCTATGGTCGTCATGTTGTGCAAGGTCATGCCGGTAACGCAAGTTGCTCGCCTGATGGGCACCACTCAGACCAGACTGTGGCGTGCACTTAACTTATGCCCGCACTCACCGTTCTGTGAACCCTAATATTGGCACCGGGAATAGAGATCAGGTGGATCCGATCAAGACACTTCTCATATGAGGGGGGGCGTGCTGTGCCTGCTACTACCTTGAAAGCAATACCACTAACCAAGCTCTTATTTGATGGTTGTTTTGATGGTACGATTTTGATAAAATAAAAATATCTATTAAATTCAATTTACTACGCGCAATTCTGGCGGAGAGGGCGGGATTCGAACCCGCGTTAGGGTATTACCCTAAACACGCTTTCCAGGCGTGCGACTTAAACCGCTCATCCACCTCTCCGAAGGGTGGCTATTATAGCCGAGTTCGCGCGGGTTTTCGGAGTAAATCGCAAAAACGTCGAAAACCATCTCAAAATCCCGGCCATTTCACACGCAACAGAGTGACAAAGCGCTTGCCTTTTGGGAAGGTACGGCGCGATGGCGAAAGCTCTGCACGCCTTCAAGGCGCATGTGTAGTGCTCGAGTTGGCGGAAGTGCCGCGCTGCCGCCATTGTTGCACGGCCCATCGCAAGGAAAAGACCCATTGCCGGCGTTTGAGCAGCAACAGGGCCAGAACCAGAAACGTCAGGTGGACCGGCCAAATACCCACTGCCGGGGAAAGTCGGCCTTGTACCACCCAGGCTTGAGCAATACTCATGGTGTTGTAATAGACCATGTAAGTCAGTAAGGCAAAGATCATGTTGGTGGAGCGCCCACCGCGCGCATTCACGTACGATAGGGGAATAGAAAACAACGAGAGCACCAGCAAGCTTACCGGAAGGCCGATCCGCCAATGAATTTCTCCCCAACCATCCAAACTGGGGTGATTGAGCAGCTGAGGAAAACTCATGGATTTCACCGAGAGTGCTGCAGCGCTAACCCCTTTTTGGTCGATGCGTAGTTCTGCCTGATCAAAGTCCACCAAGGTGTAATTTTTTGTGCCGGGTTCGCCCTCGTAGCGCCGCCCTCGCTGCAACACGATGAAACGATCCCCATTGGGATAGGTGGTGGCATACCCCTTGTCAGCCGCAATCACACCCACCTTATGCTCCTGAACCGACTGCACAAACACGTTGGAGACCGTATCCTTGTTAGTGCTTAGCGTGTCCACAAAAAACACCTGATCGGATTGGCGCGACTCGCGAAACACCCCGGGAGTGATTTGAGCCGTTTCATCCCGACTATCCAGTCGTGTTTGATACTCTGAGCGCTTGCCAATGGCCCATGGGGAAACCAGCAGGCTCATGAGGGCTACGACCAGAGCCATGGGGAGCGCAAAACGCAATACGGGCCAGCCAAAGCGGGATAGACTGATCCCGGAACTCAACCAGATGATCATTTCGGAATCGCGATAGGATCGGCTCAGGGAGATGAGCAGTGCAGTAAACACCGAAGCCGACAAAATGACCGGCAGATAGGTGAGCGCGCCAAAGGCCAGCATGGCCACGACGGCATCGCCAGACAAGGTTCCGCCGGCCGCCATGCCCAGCAATTTCACCACCGTTACCGTGAGCAAGATGGACATGAGCACCAGCAAGGCCATCAAGGCAGCGCGGGTGAATTCCCTGCGCAAAGCGCGACTAAAAATCACCAAGACCGCCCGAGCTTTGACTTTTGACGGGATTTACCGCGATAATTTCCGTTTTCATTTCCATTTTGTTGGAGTCGCCCGCAGGATCTGCGCTCCCGCAACAAGGTTTTCGACATTCCAGCACTCGAACATTGCGCACCAGATCACCGCTCGAGCAATGGTCCGGTGCCCACCAACTCATCACCCGGAGAGTCCACACGTGGAATTTAGCATAAAAAATCAATCCATCGACAAGGTTCGCAGCGGATGTCTTGTGGTCGGCATCGTGGAGGGGAAAAAACTGACACCCAGCGCCAAGGCCGTGGATCAAGCCAGTGCCCAGGCCTTGAGCCAACTGCTCAAACAGGGAGACCTTCCGGCAAAAGCGGGAAAAACCTTGTTGTTACACCATCTGACTGGCATTGCCGCAGCGCGGGTTTTGCTGGTGTCCGCCGGCCCAGGAAAGGCCTTGGAAGAACGCGAGTTTCGCACGCTGGTGCGCAGCGCCGTCACAGCTTTGGACGGCACAGGCGCCACCAGCGCCCTGTTTTGTCTGGCGGAAGTTCCGGTCAAGGGGCGTGATGAGGCCTGGAAACTGGAACAACTGGTATGGGTAGCGCGTGAAACGGCCTATCGCATCACCCGCGTGGCAGACCAGCAGGACCCCCCCTGCACGCTCACGGAAATCCTGTTGCCACCCTCCCCCGATCTCAAACCGGCTGCGCTGCACACGTTGCTGCAACGTTCCAGCGCCATTGCCAATGGCCAGGATGTGGCCCGCGATCTGGCCAATCTGCCACCAAACCTCTGTACCCCCACTTATCTGGCCGAGCGCGCCAAGGCAATGGGTAAACAGTGGAAACTGAAGGTGGATGTTCTGGAACGCAGTGATATGGAAAAGTTGGGCATGGGCGCGCTGCTAGCCGTATCCGCTGGCAGTCGGCAGCC
The DNA here is from genome assembly GCA_027450105.1 of Ferrovum sp. GTDB lineage: Bacteria > Pseudomonadota > Gammaproteobacteria > Burkholderiales > Ferrovaceae > JAJZHV01. Next base: position 4,831 of record DAIDKJ010000052.1, on the reverse strand, counting down.
CCCCAAACTGATTGCCATGCATTATCAGGGTGCGGACAAAAAGAAAAAACCTGTGGTACTGGTGGGTAAAGGAATCACCTTCGATACCGGGGGGATTTCTTTGAAACCTGCCCCTGATATGGATGAAATGAAGTTTGACATGTGCGGAGCCGCCAGCGTTTTTGGAACCCTGCAGGCGGTTGCCGAAATGCGGCTACCCATCAACCTGATTGGCCTGGTTCCAACCTGCGAAAACATGCCCGATGGCAACGCCACGCGCCCGGGCGATATCGTGCGCAGCATGTCGGGAAAAACCATTGAAATTCTCAATACCGATGCCGAAGGGCGCCTGATTTTATGCGACGCCCTGACCTATGCCCAGCGTTTTGAGCCTGCAGCCTTGATCGATGTGGCCACACTAACCGGTGCCTGTGTAATCGCCTTGGGGCATGAAGCCACCGGCTTGTTTGCCAATGATGAAAGCCTACTGGCCGAGTTGCAAGCCTCGGGTAACGCCACGGGAGACCGGGCCTGGCCCTTGCCCCTGTGGGATGAATATCAGGAAGGATTGAAGTCTAACTTTGCCGATCTGGCCAACGTGGCAGGCCGCCCTGGCGGCAGTATCACGGCCGCCTGTTTTCTGGCCAATTTCACCAAATCCATGCGCTGGGCTCACCTGGACATTGCCGGGGTGGCCTATCGCGCCGGCAAGGAGAAAGGAGCCACGGGGCGTCCGGTGAAGCTGTTTTGCCATTATCTGATACAACAATGCACGCGCTGACGGACCTGTGACCCGGATTGATTTTTACACCCATGTAACGGACAAAATGCCGGTCGTCCTGAAGCTGGTCCAAAAGGCCTGGAGTCAGAACATGCAGATCTGGATTCGAACCGAATCCACCCCGCAGGCTCAGGATCTGGATCGGCGTTTATGGACTCATCCCGAAGCAGGGTTTATTCCCCATTGTTGTTCCGATAGCCCCTTATGCCCGGAAACTCCCATCATCATCGATGGGTTGGATCAGGAGCCCTTCAGCCATCAACTGCTGATCAACTTGCATCCCTTGCGGCCCCCGTTTTTTACCCGCTTTGAGCGTTTGGTGGAAATCGTCGGCCTGGATGATCTCGATCGCCAGCAAGCCCGCGAACGCTATGTCCACTATCGTGACCGCGGATTCGACATTCACTCTCACAACCTTGCCTCCAAATAGCCCATCCATGGACCTCGAAAAAAGTTTTGATCCTCATCCCATCGAATCTCATTGGTACGCCGAGTGGGAAAGTCGTGGCTACTTCAAAGCCTCCATGGCTCCTGATGCCCCTGCTTACTGCATTTTGCTTCCACCCCCCAACGTGACGGGAACACTGCACATGGGCCATGCGTTTCAGCATACCCTGATGGATAGCCTGGTGCGTTATCGTCGGATGATGGGCGATAATGTCCTGTGGCAAGCCGGAACCGACCACGCAGGAATTGCCACCCAGATCGTTGTGGAGCGCCAACTGGAAGCCCAGGGACTGGAACGTCAAGCCCTGGGCCGGGACGCTTTCCTGGAAAAAGTATGGGAGTGGAAGGAGCACTCGGGCTCCACCATCACCCGACAAATGCGCCGCCTTGGAAGCTCCTGCGACTGGACCCGGGAACGTTTTACCATGGACCAGGGCTTGAGCCAGGCCGTAACCCGGGTGTTTGTTCAGCTCTATCGTGAAGGCCTGATTTACCGTGGCAAACGGCTGGTGAACTGGGACCCGGTGCTACAAACCGCCGTCTCGGATCTGGAGGTGGTGTCCCAGGAAGAACAGGGCCACCTCTGGCATATCCGCTATCCCTTATTGGATGGTTCCGGCTATCTGGTGGTTGCCACCACGCGCCCCGAAACCCTCTTGGGTGACGCCGCCGTTGCAGTCCATCCCGAAGATGCCCGCTATCGTCACCTGGTAGGGCAACAGGTGCAGTTGCCCTTGACCGGGCGCACCATTCCCATCATTGCGGATCAGTACGTGGATCCAGCTTTTGGAACCGGTTGTGTCAAGATTACCCCTGCCCATGATTTCAATGATTATCAAGTGGGTCAAAGACACCAGTTGCCGCTGCGCTCGATCTTCACGCACAGCGCCCACATCAACGATGAGGCGCCTGTTGCCTATCGGGGTCTGGAACGCTTTGAGGCGCGCGCCCGGGTTTTGGAAGACTTGCAAGCCCAAGGGTTACTGGATAGCACCGAAGCACATACCTTGATGGTCCCGCGCGGCGACCGAACCCAGCAGGTCATCGAGCCCATGCTCTCCGATCAATGGTTCGTTTCCACCCAGGGCATGGCCCAGCAGGCCCTGCGCCTGGTGCATGACAACCAGATCCACTTTGTTCCGGAAAACTGGACCAGCACCTACGAGCATTGGATGAACAACATCCAGGACTGGTGCATTTCCCGTCAGCTTTGGTGGGGACATCGCATCCCAGCCTGGTATGACGAAGCCGGTCAGGTGTATGTAGCCGAAACCCGACAGGAGGCCGAGCGATTGGCTGCTGGAAAAACCCTGCACCAGGACGAAGATGTTCTGGATACCTGGTTTTCTTCTGCACTCTGGCCCTTCTCCACGCTGGGTTGGCCCGCACAAACCCCCGAGTTGCAAACCTTCCTGCCCTCCAGCGTACTGGTTACGGGATTTGATATCATTTTTTTCTGGGTGGCTCGTATGGTGATGATGACGCATCACTTCACCGGCCAAGTCCCCTTTCGTGAAGTGTACGTCACCGGCTTGGTGCGCGATGCGCACGGGCAAAAAATGAGCAAGTCCAAGGGCAACGTCCTGGACCCCATCGATTTGATCGATGGGATCGATCTGGAAGCCTTGGTCAAAAAGCGTACCAGTCATCTGATGGACCCCAAACAAGCCGCATCCATCGAAAAAAGCACGCGCCAGGAGTACCCGCGCGGCATTCCCAGTTTTGGCACCGATGCCTTGCGCTTTACCTTTGCCAGCTTGGCAACCCACGGTCGTGACATCAAGTTTGATCTGCAACGCTGCGAAGGCTATCGCAATTTCTGCAATAAACTCTGGAACGCCACCCGTTACGTTCTGATGAATGTCCAGGGGCAAGACTGCGCCTTGGAAGCAGACGCGAGCTATACCCTGTCGGTGGCAGATCGCTGGATCGTGAGTCGCCTGCAGGAAGCCGAAGCCGCACTGCACGAAGCCTTTCGGACCTACCGCTTCGACTTGGCTGCGCGCGCACTGTATGAATTTTTATGGGATGAATACTGTGACTGGTATCTGGAACTGGCAAAAACCCAATTGACCGATAGCAACCCCGACGTGCAGCGAGGTACGCGACGCACCCTGGTGCGTGTATTGGAAACCACCCTGCGCCTGGCCCACCCGCTGATTCCCTTCATTACCGAGGCCCTGTGGCAGCAAGTGGCCCCCTTGGCAGGAAAAACAGGCCCCAGCCTGATGCTGCAGCCCTACCCCCGCCCCCAGAGGGAGCGTGTGGACACCCAGGCCACAGCCCAAATCGAGCGTTTGAAGGCATTGGTCAATGCTTGCCGTACGCTGCGTTCCGAAATGCATCTGACACCAGCAGAACGTGTGCCTCTACGCATCTTTTCCCATGAAGCCGATCTGCACGGTCTGGAAGGTTACCTGCAATTTCTGGCGCGCCTCTCTTCTGTGGAAATTTGCGCCCAGGAGCCCCCGCAAAGCACGACCCCTGTGGCCGTTGTGGATGACGTGCGCCTGATGCTGATTGTTGCCATAGACCTGGCCACAGAACAACAACGACTACAACGCCAACGGGATAAGATTCGCGAAGAGCAAGTCAAATGTCAGGCCAAATTGACCAATCCCAAGTTTGTGGAACGCGCTCCCGAAGCGGTGGTGGTTCAGGAAAAGGAGCGTCTGGCGCGTTTTACATCCACCCTGGCGGAACTGGAACAACAGCTGTCCCATCTGCAGTCCCTGAGTGTGAATTCAGCGCTTGAACCCGGTCATTAGGGATGCGCTGATCACGAACACGACAATCACTATTGATCCAGCCAGCAAATACTATTAACCAATGACATGCTTGCCCTGTGACGAACAAAGTACTGGTCAAAGATAGTCATACTATTTTCTGGCTGGATCAATAATACCCCGGCAATAAAACAACGAGTGATTTGAACGGTACTTGGCCATGAAGCGATTAAATCAGCACCTGGTGGGCGTTACTGTGCACTGGTGGATGCGGGTGCCCAGACCCAATGACCCGTCTTGCCTCCGGATTTTTCCAGTAACCGGATATCGGTAATGCTCATGGCCCGATCCACTGATTTGCACATATCGTAGATGGTCAGCAGCCCCATCTGGACTCCGGTCAACGCTTCCATTTCCACTCCAGTACGCCCTACCGATTCGGTGGTGACCGTACACAGCACATGATTCTGTTTGGGGTCCACGGTAAATTCCACGGCTACGCGCGTGAGGGCCACGGGATGACATAGGGGGATCAGATCCGACGTTTTCTTGGAGGCCTGAATCGCTGCCAGACGTGCGATTCCCAGGACATCACCCTTTTTGGAAGCCCCATGCTTGATCATCTGCAAGGTTTCCGGCTGCATCCGGATGCAACCGCTGGCGCGGGCCACACGATGAGTTTCTGCCTTGTCCGCCACATCCACCATGTGGGCTTGTCCCTGGGCGTCGAAATGATTGAAACGAGTCTGCATGAACGAAATTCCCGCCATAATCTCTAAAGAGGAGAGTCTGGCACTGGCGCTTCAGGATAGCAAGAGGCTTTCGAGGTATGATACGGCCATGCGCAAACTTGTCCTGTTCATGATGATCTCCTGCCTGTTGGGGCAAGGGTTCGCTT
>DAIDKJ010000051.1 GCA_027450105.1 Ferrovum sp. | reverse complement strand
TGCTTAAAGCTGCCCCACCGTGGTCTGGCTTCTGGCCTCGAGCCAGCGTCTTACCCGGTTTGCATCATTGATACGGGCATGATGTCCGTGGGAGTCGAGCAGAACGATGACCATGGGACGGGCATTGATGGTGGCCTGCATCACCAGACATTGCCCTGACTCGTTGATAAAGCCGGTTTTTGACAAACCGATATCCCACCCGGATTGCGCCGAAACCAGGGGATTGGTATTGCGAAAATTCACGGTGTGCCCACCAAAACCCACAGGAATTTCGGCGCTGGCCGTGGTGGTGATTTCGTGGATCAGGGGAATTTTAACGGCAGTAGCCACCAACAAGGCCAAATCGTGGGCGGTGGAAACATTATTGCTGCTCAGTCCCGTGGAGTCTTCGAAATGGGTATCCTTCATGCCCAAGCGCTGAGCCTGTTCGTTCATGCGGGCAACAAAAGCAGCGCGCCCACCGGGAAAGGAACGTCCCAGTGCCGCCGCCGCGCGATTTTCTGAAGCGATCAGAGCCATGCGCAGGAAGTTCAGGCGTGAGGCCCGTGCCCCCACGCGCAAATGGGAGCGGCTGAAGCGTAGCATATCCACATCTGCGGACTCTACGGCCAGGGTTTCATCCAGCGCCTGACCGGAGTCCAGAACCACCAAGGCCGTCATCAACTTGGTGATGGAGGCAATGGGATGAACCAGTTCCGGGTTTTTGGAATACACCACTTGACCAGTACCCTGATCCACCACCAAGGCGGTACTGGATAACAGGGCCATGTGGGCCGGATCGAAATTCTGGACCGCACTGCGTTGAAAATGATGCGGGTGGCGATGATGCCGGGCCGCTTGCGCCCCGGAGGAGAGGAGAAGTAATCCCATCATGGCCATCAGTCCAACAATGACTGCTCTGTAATTGCTGCGTTTCATACCTGTCCCCACCTTCGAATAGGGATAACGATACAATAAAATCAGCTTGTTACGCAATTAATATCTTTTTCTTCATGAATTCAATGGGTCACGATGAGCCTTCATGACGGGGCCCTGGGCCGGTGCGGGTTTTATTCGGGTTGCTGCTGCTGTTGCAGGGCCCACATCTGGGCATAATGGCCCCCAGCCTCCAGCAAAGCCGTATGGGTGCCGCGTTCCACAATGCTCCCTTGCTCCATGACCAGAATCTGGTCCGCATCCACCACCGTGGACAGGCGATGGGCAATGACCAGCGTCGTATGCTGCCGGGCAATCGTGTTCAATTCCTCCTGAATGCTTTTTTCGGAGCGGGTATCCAGCGCCGAGGTGGCCTCGTCAAACACAAGGATTTGCGGATTCTTGAGCAAGGTTCGGGCAATGGCCACCCGCTGTTTTTCACCCCCGGAAAGCTTCAAGCCCCGTTCTCCAACCATGGTCTCATAGCCATCGGGCAAAGACTGGATGAAATCGTGAATATGGGCAGCTCGCGCTGCTTCCAGGACCGCTTCCCGACTTGCATCCGGGCGCCCGTAGGCTATATTGTAGTAAATGGTGTCGTTGAACAGGACCGTATCCTGGGGCACGATGCCAATGGCCGCGCGCAAGGAATTCTGGCTCACCGCGCGCACATCGATTCCGTTGATGAGAATCCGCCCGGCTCCCACGTCATAAAAACGAAAGAGCAAGCGCGACAGGGTGGACTTTCCGGCCCCACTGGAGCCCACGACAGCCAACTTCTGGCCTGCAGGAATGCGGAAACTGACCTGTTTGAGAATGGCGCGCCGTTCATCGTAGGCAAAGTCCACTCCCTCGAATTGAACCTCCCCCAATCCCACCTCCAGTGGGACGGCATCCGGACGATCCAGGATTTCGCCGTTCACTGAAAGCAAACGGAACATCCGTTCCATATCCGCCAGTGCCTGCTTGATCTCCCGATAAATGACGCCTAGAAAGTTGAGGGGAATGTACAGTTGCAGCAAGAGCGCATTGATCAAGACCAGATCGCCCACCGTCAAATGGCCTGCCGCCACTCCCTGGGCTGCGCGCAGCATCAGTGCCACCGAACCGATCCCGATGATGAGACTCTGAACGGCATTCAATGCCGCCAATGAAGTCTGGCTCTTGACCGAGGCTTGCTCCCATTTGGCCAAGTTGTCGTCATAGCGACGCGCCTCCCACTCCTCGTTTCCAAAATATTTAACCGTTTCATAATTGAGCAGACTGTCGATCGCCCTGGCGTTGGCACGGGAATCCAGTTCGTTCATGCGCTTGCGAAATGCCGTACGCCATTCGGTGATGACGACCGTGAGCGTGATGTACACCACCAGCGTCAGAACGGTAATCAAGGCAAACCAGAGGTCGTATTTCCAGGCCAGGATGACCCCCACCATCGTCATTTCCACCAGAGTGGGAACGATACTGAACAGGGTGAAGCGCATCAGACTCTCGATACCGCGCGTACCCCGTTCGATATCCCGTGACATCCCTCCAGTTTGACGTTCCAGATGAAAGCGCAAATTCAAGCCATGCAAATGCCGAAATACCGACAAGGCAATGCGCCGAATGGAGCGTTGCGTGACCTTGGCAAAGACCCCATCACGCAACTCGTTGAACAACGTGGTGGAAAAACGCAGTGCCCCGTAGGCGGCCACCAGCATGACCGGCACCACCAAGGGCGCCTTGTTGGGTGCCAGTTGATCGATGATGGCTTTCAACGCCAAAGGCACGCCCACATTGGCCAGTTTGGCCAATACCAGAAAAACAAACGCCAGCAACACGCGTCCTTTGAATTCCATCAAATAGGGCAATAAACTACCTACGGCACGCCAATCTCCAGCCGTAAAACGATTGGGTGACAGGGGGGCATGGGCACTCAGGGGAGCTTGTCGCATGGCATTCCTCATTCAGACATCAATCGGGTGGGGCGCAGCACCCCGGCGTGCCACTCTCCCAGCCCCAAAAACCGGCGATCCGGACCATAGAGCCGCAGGGTTTGAACGCTCGCCAGCGGTTTCGTCGAATCGGGATGCACTCCCGGATCAGTGCTCTGGCACAGCCCCCACTCGGGCAGAGGCACGCTTTGTCCGTGGCCCAGCAAACGGGCTGACTGCTGGTCCAGAGCGACAGCGGGGAGTTCCTGCAGGAGGGAGTCTGCGGGCAATAAACAGGCATCACGTTGCGCCAGAGAATATTGCGCCAGTTGCTCCAGAGTATGGGCCTGCGCCACATGGTAGGGACCACTGGCCGTGCGCCGCAGGGCGCTTAGATACGCTCCACACCCCAAAGCCGCGCCAATATCCTCGGCCAACACACGAATATAGGTGCCCTTGCTGACTTGTACCGACACGCTGAGAAACTCGCCTTGCCAAGCCAACTGGTGCAATGCATGGACCCGGATGGTCCGCATGGGTCGTTCGATTTCAATCCCGGCACGGGCGTAGCGATAAAGCGGCTGTCCCTGATGCTTGAGGGCTGAGTGCATGGGCGGAACTTGCTGTTGGACCCCTACAAAACCCTGTAGCACCTGCTGTAAACGGAATGCGTCGCCCTGGTAGGTTTGTGCTTGCTGGATCACCCCCTCACCATCTCCGGTACTGCTGGTATAACCCAAGCGAAGTTGGGCCTCGTAGGTTTTGGGAGCGTCCAGCACGACTGCGGAAAACCGTGTGGCCTGGCCCAGACAGATAGGTAGCAGACCACTGGCCAGGGGATCGAGCGTGCCCGTATGTCCAGCTTTGAGTGCTGCAAACAGATAGCGCACCCGCTGCAGTGCCGTGTTGGAAGAGAGGCCTAGTGGCTTGTCCAACAAAAACACTCCTGAAATGGGCCGCCGCTGGATCCGAACGGGTGGCGTCGCTTCAGGACTGGGTGGGGTGATGGGCATCCGCAGCAATGGCTTCATCGATCAGGCTGGTCAAGGCCAAGGCCCGATCGGGCAGATGATCTTCGATAAAGTGCAATTGTGGCATGGTGCGAAGTCGCATGCGTCGCCCCAGCTGACGCCGCAGGAACAGCGCCCCCTCTTGCAGAGCCTGCAGAGACTGTTGCAAAGACTCTGCCCCGCGCAGCGAACTGACGTAGATTTTGGCGTGCGAATAATCGGCCGATACTTGCACCTCGGTCAGGGTAACCATGCCCAGACGGGGGTCCTTGAATTCGCGGCGCAGCAAATCTGCCAGCTCCTTCTGCAGCTGATCAGCAATCCGCCGACTACGTTGGAAGGAAGCTGGCATCAGAGGGAGCGCACCACTTCCACCACCTCGAAGACTTCCAGCTTGTCGCCCACCATGAGATCGTTGTAGTTTTTGAGTGACAAACCACATTCAAAGCCGGCCTTTACTTCACGCACGTCGTCCTTGAATCGTTTGAGAGAGTCCAGTTCGCCGGTGTAAATGACCACCTGATCCCGTAACAGGCGCACGCCCGCACCGCGCTTGATGAACCCTTCCAGGACATAACAGCCGGCAACGGCACCCACCTTGGAAATGCGGAAAACCTCGCGAATTTCCACCAGGCCGGTAATGTTTTCCTTGCGATCTGGTGACAACAGTCCGGATAGGGCGGCTTTGACATCGTCCACCACGTTATAGATGATGTCATAGTAGCGCACGTCCACACCCGTGGCTGAAATCAGCTTGCGCGCTGTGGCATCAGCGCGGGTGTTGAAGCCGATGACGACCGCTTTGGAGGCCAAAGCCAGGTTGATATCGGACTCGGTGATCCCCCCCACCGCAGAATGCACGATGTTGACCCTGACCTCGTCTGTGGATAATTTGAGCAGAGACTGGCTCAGAGCCTCGTAGGAACCCTGCACATCGGCCTTGATGATGAGCGAGAGCGTTTTTACCTCGCCCTCCGTCATCTGATCAAAGACGTTTTCCAGTTTGGCAGCCTGCTGCTTGGCCAGCTTCACATCGCGGAACTTACCCTGACGGAACAGGGCGATCTCACGTGCCTTGCGTTCGTCATTGAGCACCATGGCGTCTTCTCCGGCCACGGGAACTTCGGTCAATCCCTGAATTTCCACGGGGATGGAGGGGCCCGCCTCCTCGATCGGATGACCGGCTTCGTCCAGCATGGCCCGCACCCGGCCAAAGGCCGATCCTGCCAACACCATATCACCGCGCCGCAAGGTTCCCGATTGCACCAGCAAGGTGGCCACTGGTCCCCGTCCCTTATCCAAACGCGCCTCGATCACGATGCCCTTGGCGGGGGTATTGCGCGCCGCCTTCAGCTCCAGGACTTCGGCTTGCAACAGTACCGACTCCAGCAGCGCATCGATTCCTTGTCCAGTTTTGGCAGAAACCTGCACGAACTGAGCGTCGCCACCGTATTCTTCGGGCAGGATGCCATGGGCCACCATTTCGCTCTTGATGCGGTCAAAGTTGGCTTCAGGTTTGTCGATTTTGTTCACAGCCACCACGACGGGCACCTGGGCCGCTTTGGTGTGATGAATGGCCTCGATGGTCTGGGGCATGACCCCGTCGTCGGCTGCCACCACCAGAATCACGATATCGGTGACCTTGGCGCCGCGCGCGCGCATGGCGGTAAAGGCCTCATGGCCCGGAGTATCCAGGAAAGTGACCATGCCCCGGTCGGTTTCCACGTGATAGGCCCCGATGTGCTGAGTGATCCCGCCCGCTTCACCACTGGCTACCCGGGTTCGGCGAATATAGTCGAGCAGGGATGTTTTACCATGATCCACGTGCCCCATCACCGTCACCACGGGAGCCCGTGGCTCCAGGATTGCGTCCACATGATCACCACCGGTTTCAGCCAGTAACGCCTCGGGATCATCCAGCTTGGCTTGCCGCGCCACATGTCCCAACTCTTCCACCACGATCATGGCTGTTTCTTGATCCAGGACCTGGTTGATGGTGACCATCATGCCCATTTTCATGAGTGTCTTGATCACTTCGGCCGCTTTTACGGCCATTTTTTGGGCCAGTACCGCCACCGTGATGGTTTCTGGTACCAGGACCTCATGCACCATGGGTTCGGTGGGCGCAGAAAACCCATGGGCTGCAGATGAGGCTGCGTCTTGTTTGTTGCGCCCGTGGCGTGCTTTTGGATCACGCCAGGCCGCATTCGGTTGGGTATCACCACGGGTTTTGAGGCCACGCCGTTTGTTGCCATCATCGATCCAGGTGGTGGGTTTATCGGCCTTCTTTCCAGCCTTTTTGGCTGCCGGATGATCGGGCGCCCGGGGCGGGGTTGCTGGGCGATGCAGGGTGCCCGACTTATCGGTTTTTTCAGCCTTCTTGGCCACCCCATCCTTTTCCTGCTGGGCCTTCAAGGCCGCTGCCTGCTGCGCGGCCAGAGCCTTTTCCTCGCTTTCCTTCTTGGCCCGTGCCCGCGCCAATTTATCTTGCACGTCAGCCGCTTGGCGGGCTCGTAGTTCTGCCTGCCGGCGCGCTTCCTGTTCACGTAATTGACGTTGGGCGTCATCGATGGTGGGCGCACTCAAAACCGGGCGCCCCGTTCGGCCTTCGACGCGCGCCGCGGGAGCTGCTATAGGAGCAGTCAGCACGGACTCATCAGACTCGGCAACTGGCGTGGTCTCGCTTTGATCCTCAGAAACCGGATCGGGCGGCGTCTTGAGCGGCAACGGCTCGGCATCCGGGATTTCAACGACCAAAGTCGCTGTCTCGGCTAGTACTTCGGGCGTTGCGCTGTGCATGATTGGAGTGGCGACCAAATTGGCAGGCGCTGCCTCGAGAGGCTCGACACGCGAATCTGCCGTGACCGTTTCTGGAACCTGTACTGGTTCCTGTCCTTCGGAGTCCTGACCCTGAACCCCAGCGTCCACGGGCAACTGGGGCTCTGTGAGTTCCGGCTCCCGAGGGTCGACACTGGGCGCCGGATCCTGTGGGTCGCGTTTGACCAATACCCGTTTCTTGCGCACTTCCACCTGGATGGTACGCGCCCGACCAGTATTACTGTCGGATTTTTTGATTTCGCTGGTTTCCCGCCGCGTCAGGGTAATCCGGGTTTTGGGCTCGGAACGTCCGTGCTGTTCGCGCAAGTAATCCAGTAACTGGGTCTTGTCCTTTTCGCTGATCTCATCACGAACCGCCGTTTTGTTCAGTCCTGCGGCCCGTAGTTGGACCAGCAGTGTTTCTGGAGTTACTTTCAACTCCAGTGCCAAATCAGCCACTGTTGCATTTGTCATTCCGATTCTCCGCTACCTCATTCAAATAACGGCGCACGAGCCGTCATGATGAGTGATGTGGCCCGCTCTGCATCGATACCTGTTAGTTCGGACAATTCATCCACTGCCAGATCCGCCAGATCCTGAACCGTCTTCACGCCCTTGGAGGCCAGCAGCAAAGCCGTTTCCGAATCCATTCCCGCCATGCTTTGCAAGTCTTCCGCCGCATGCTCCACCTGTTCCTCGGAAGCAATGGCCTCGGTCAGCAGCGCGTTGCGGGCCCGACTACGCAACTCGTTCACGGTCTCCTCGTCAAAGGAGTCGATCTCCAGCATTTCGTTTTTGGGGACATAGGCCACTTCCTCGAGAGAGCTGAATCCCTCCTGAATCAGGATATCGGCCACTTCCTCGTCCACGTCCAGACGCTGGACGAACAAGGCGCGAATCTTGGAAGACTCGGCCTGGTCTTTTTCCTGGGCCTGTCCTTCGGTCATGATATTCAGCGTCCAACCAGTCAGTTCGGAGGCCAGACGCACGTTTTGGCCATTGCGTCCGATGGCCTGCGCCAATTGTTCCTCATCCACCACCACATCCATGCTGTGGGCCTCTTCGTCCACCCGAATCGAGTTGACTTCAGCGGGAGCCAGGGCATTGATGACGAACTGGGCTGGGTCTTCAGACCAGAGAATGATGTCGACCCGTTCGCCACCCAATTCCGAGGTGACCGCCTGAACCCGGGAACCGCGCATTCCCACGCAGGTGCCAATGGGGTCCAAACGCCGGTCGTTGGACTTGACGGCGATCTTGGCGCGCACTCCGGGGTCGCGCGCCGCTGATTTGATTTCCAGCAAGCCCTCCTCGATTTCCGGGACTTCCAGTTCGAACAGTTTGACGATGAATTCCGGCACGATGCGGGAAAGAATCAATTGCGGTCCACGCCCCCCACGCTCCACACGAGACAAATAGCCCCGCACCCGGTCGCCAGAACGCAGGTTTTCCCGCTGGATCATCTGGTCACGGGGCAACAGAGCCTCGATTCGGCCAGATTCAATGATGGCATTGCCGCGGTCCAGACGCTTGACCGTTCCGGTGACGAGGCTTTCCTTGCGCTCCAGAAAGTCGTTCAGAATCTGTTCCCGCTCGGCATCGCGAATTTTTTGGAAAATGACCTGTTTTGCTGCTTGCGCACCAATGCGACCAAAGTCCACGGGTTCCAGAAATTCTTCCACCACATCCCCTACTTTGGCTTCGGGATTGCGTTTGAGCGCTTCGGACAAGGGCAACTCCTGAAACTCGGAAAGCCATTGGGCATCTTCCACCACCCGCCATAACTGGTAAGAAGTAAAGTGCCCTGTATCCCGATCGATGTGCACCCGCACATCCATCTCGTCATTTCCGTGTTTT
>DAIDKJ010000050.1 GCA_027450105.1 Ferrovum sp. | reverse complement strand
GAAAAGATTCGCGACGAGTACCGTGAAGTCATGCTGCGCATTGCCGATTTGCTGGATATTTTGGCGCATCCCCAACGCATCACCATGCTGATCACGGAAGAATTGGTGCAGATCAAGGAAACCTTTGGGGATGGACGGCGCAGCGAAATCGTGGTCAACGCCGAAGACCTGAATCTGGAAGATCTGATCACCCCAGAAGAGGTCGTGGTCACCCTGTCCCATGGAGGGTATATCAAGTCCCAGCCGGTGACCGACTATCGTGCCCAGCGTCGCGGAGGCCGGGGGCGCCAGGCAGCCACTACCAAAGAAGACGACTTCATCGAGCGCCTCTTCGTGGCCAATACCCATGACCATATCCTGTGTTTCTCCAGTCTGGGGCAGGTATATTGGTTGCGCGTGTTCAATGTGCCTTCCGGTTCCTCCAACGGTCGTGGCAAACCCGTGATCAATCTCCTGCAGTTGGACGCCAACGAAAAAATCAATGCCATTCTGCCGGTCAAGGAGTTCGATGCCGAACACTATGTGTTCATGGCCACTGCACAAGGCACGGTGAAGAAAACTCCCCTGTCCGAATTCTCTCGCCCGCGTTCTTCTGGCATCATTGCCGTGGATCTTGACCCCGATGATTATCTGGTGGGGGTCGCCATCACCGATGGGCATCACGATGTCATGCTCTTTTCGGACGAAGGAAAGGCCATTCGCTTCTCCGAAGAAGACGTTCGCCCTATGGGTCGAACTGCTCGCGGTGTGCGCGGTATGCGTCTGTCTCCCGGAAGTCGGGTCATTGCGCTGCTGGTGGCCGAAAACGAATCACAAAGTGTGCTGACGGCCACCGAAAACGGGTATGGCAAACGCACTTCCATTGCGGAATATACCCGTCATGGCCGCGGCGGGCAGGGCATGATTGCCATCCAGACTTCGGAGCGCAATGGTCCGGTGGTGAGCGCGGCGCTCGTCGATGAAGAGGACGAACTGATGCTCATCACCACGGGTGGAGTTCTGATTCGGACCCGGGTTCAAGAGATTCGGGAGATGAGTCGGGCTACTCAGGGAGTGACGCTGATTGCTCTGGACCAGGGAGAGAAACTGGTGTCCCTGAGTCGCATCGATGAAACACCTGCCGAGGAATCCCTGACCGCTGATGCGCTCTCGCCAGAGCAAGCGCCCTTGGCCGATTCCGATCCTGTTTTGCCGGATGATCCGGCATGATTGCCGTTGCCGTTTCGGGACTGCATCAGGATGCGCTCACGCGCCTGCTTCTGTCGCGTGGTTACGGGGCTATTCCCCCCAGAGGGGATTCTGGCCGCAAGGGTTTGGTCTGACGCACTGCGGGGTACCTCATGGCTGAAATACCTTCTCAACCTTCCTTGCAGGACTTGCGTGCCCAGATCGATGCCATCGATGCGCAATTGTTGCACCTGATCAGCGAACGGGCCCGCACCGCGGGAAGAATCGGCGCCCTCAAAACCGGAGTCCTGTACCGCCCGGAACGTGAAGCACAGGTGTTACGGCAGATCAAAGCGGAAAACCCCGGCCCCTTGCGGGACGATACGGTGGCTTTTCTATTTCGCGAAATCATGTCGGCCTGTCTGGCGTTTGAACGTCCGGTGACGGTATCTTGTCTGGGCCCGGAAGGCACGTACTCCGAGTCTGCCGTGGTGCACCACTTTGGGCATGCAGTACAAACCTTGTTTTGCGCCCATTGGGATGAGGTCATGAACGCGGCAGAAAGCGGCAAGGCAGACTTTGCGGTCATCCCCGTGGAAAATTCCAGTGAAGGAGCTGTTGGACACACGCTGGATCTGCTCGTGGAAACACCCCTCAAGGTCTGTGGCGAAATTTTGCTGCGGGTACGACAGCAGCTACTGGTCCCCCCCGAAATAAATGCGCTGCAGCAAATTCAGCGCGTTTATTCCCACGGCCAGTCCCTTGGGCAATGTCAAAACTGGCTCAATGCGTTTTTGCCCCAGGCACAGCGTGTGGCTGTTAGCAGTAATGCCGAGGCAGCCAGATTGGCTATTGGACAACCCGGATCAGCAGCGATTGCCGGAGACCTGGCTGGTGAGCGCTATGGGTTGAAGGTTCTGCAAGCCAACATCGAGGACGAGTCCGGTAACACCACCCGTTTTCTGGTGTGTGGACCCGAAGCGCCGGCCCCTTCCGGGCAAGACAAGACGTCATTGGTTCTGGCGGTGCGTAATCAGCCTGGGGCCGTCTACGAACTGCTGGCCCCCTTGGCCCAGTGTGGCGTCAGCATGACCCGTCTGGAGTCCAGACCCGCCCGTACGGCCCTTTGGGAATATGTGTTTTTTGTGGATCTGGAGGGGCATGTTGCGCAGGCCCGGGTGTGTCAGGCCATCGAGGCCATGCAGCAAAAGGCGCTGTTTTGCAAAATTCTTGGTTCTTATCCGGTGGCTGCACGATGATCGATCCCTGCCAACAGGTCCCGGGGCACTTGCGTGCCCTTGCCCCCTACCAACCCGGCAAACCCATCTCCGAACTGCAGCGTGAATTGGGTTTGACGTCCATCATCAAACTGGCCTCCAACGAAAATCCCTTGGGCCCCAGCCCGATGGCTTTGCAGGCCATTTCCGAGAGCCTTCCTGCACTGGCCTTGTATCCAGACGGGAATGGCCATGATCTCAAACAGGCTCTGTGTGCTCACTTCCCGGTGACGCCGCAGCAAATCATTCTGGGCAACGGCTCCAACGATGTGCTGGAACTGGTGGCGCGCACCTTTCTGGGTCCGGGCACCTCGGCCGTGTATGCCCAACATGCTTTTGCGGTTTATCCTCTGGTCACGCAAGCCGTTGGCGCACAGGGGATTGAAGTTCCGGCAAAGGCATTCGGCCACGATCTGGACGCCATGATTGCGGCCTTGCGCCCAGACACGCGGGTCCTGTTTCTGGCTAATCCCAATAATCCTACGGGGACCTTCCTTCCCGGAGCGACCTTACAGGCCGCTTTGCAACGCATACCCTCTCAGGTGTTGGTTGTTTTGGACGAGGCCTATACGGAGTATCTGCAGCCGCAACAGCGCTATTCGTCTGTGGATTGGCTGAAGTCGCACTCCAATCTCCTGATCTCCCGCACCTTTTCCAAGGCTTATGGTCTGGCGGGTTTGCGCGTGGGTTTTGGGATGGCTCATGCGGAAGTCATCGATCTGCTCGATCGCGTCCGTCAGCCCTTTAACGTGAATGCACTGGCTTTGGAAGCAGCTCAGGCAGCCTTGCAGGATCATGCCTTCCTGGAGCGTTCCTGTGCGCTCAACCGGGCGGGCCTGATGCAATTGGAAGAGGGGTTCAAACGATTATCCCTGTCCTATATTCCTTCGGTGGGAAATTTTATTTCGGTACGCGTGGGGGATGCCTCTGGTGTGTATCAGGCCCTGCTGGCCCAGGGTGTGATCGTGCGCCCGGTCAAGGCCTACCAGATGCCTGAATATTTACGCGTCAGCGTGGGGACCGAAGCGCAGAATCGGTTGTTGTTACAGGCACTGGACCGTGCCCTGCATCCTGCGTCTTAGTGATGTGCGCCTCCTCTCGCGTGGTCAAGCGGCCTGAAGCCCTGGAACAGGCATGACCCTGATCGTTCACAATCAGCCGCCACTGCCACGACGTGTCACGATCGTTGGTGTCGGTTTGATAGGAGGCTCCTTCGCCTTGGCCATGCGCAGGGCAGTGCCGGATATTTGCCTGACAGGTGTGGATCGTGACGAGATCAATCTGGCCACGGCACGCCAGATGGGGGTATTGGATCAGGTACAGACAGATGTCGCCAGTGCGGTGAAGGAAGCGCAACTGATCGTGCTGGCTGTGCCGGTAAGACAACTATCCTCCGTATTGACGCAAATCGCGGCCCACTTACCGGTTGGTGCCGTGGTCACTGATGTGGGGAGCACCAAAAGCTCGGTGCTGGAAGTGGCGCAAGCCACGATGGGCACATCCCTGGCCCGCTTCGTTCCCGGGCATCCCATTGCAGGCGCCGAACAAAGTGGCGTGCGCGCGGCTCGGGCTGATCTTTTCCAGGGCTGTTCCGTGGTCCTTACCCCAACGCCAGAATGCGATGAACAGGCCCGTGGGGTTGTTCAGCAATGCTGGGAAGCCTGTGGCGCCAAAGTGGAACTCATGACCGCCGAGAGCCATGATGCCATCTTCGGGGTTGTGAGCCACTTGCCGCATCTGCTGAGTTTTGCTCTGGTACACGACATTGCCACCCGGGCTGATGCGCCGATCTTGTTTCGCTTTGCGGCTGGAGGGTTTCGCGACTTTACCCGGATTGCTGCCAGCAGCCCGGAAATGTGGCGCGATATCAGCCTAGCCAACCGGAGCGTCCTGCTGCTGGAAATACAACGCTATCGGGAGCAACTGGACTATCTGACTCAGCTATTGCTCCAGGAAGACGAGTCCGGACTGGAATCTTTTTTCAAAGTGGCGCGCCAGGCTCGGCGCGACTGGAACGACACACCATGAGACTTTCAGCATGAAGCATACGTACATTGTCTCTCCAGGCGGTTCTTTGCAGGGCGTTTTGCGCGTGCCGGGAGATAAATCCATTTCCCACCGCAGTATCATGCTGGGGGCTATTGCCACAGGGGTTACGCGTGTGACCGGCTTTCTGGAGGGAGAAGACGCCCTGTCCACCATGAGCGCATTTCGCGCCATGGGGGTTCCCATCGAAGGCCCCGATCGAGGACGAGTCACCATCGAAGGCGTGGGATTGCAGGGTCTGCAAGCGCCCCGGCAAGCGCTGGATTGCGGCAATTCGGGTACTTCCATGCGCTTGATGAGCGGCCTGTTGGCAGGCCAGTCTTTTGCGACCACATTGACCGGTGATGCCAGCCTGCAACGTCGCCCCATGGGGCGGGTTGCCGATCCGTTGCGCGCCATGGGTGCCCAGATTCACACCCAGCCGAAGGGGCTTCCGCCCCTGGAGATCAAACCGGTTGCAGCCTTGCAAGGGATCGACTACACCATGCCGGTGGCCAGTGCCCAGGTAAAGTCGGCACTGTTGCTGGCGGGTTTGTATGCGCAGGGCGTAACGCGCGTCACCGAACCCGAGGTCACCCGTGATCATACCGAGCGCATGCTGGGTGCCATGGGTTATGAGGTACGCCGGGAGGGCGCCACGGTCAGTGTGCGCGGCCAGGGCAAGTTACACGGCACTGATATCGATGTTCCTGCGGACATCTCATCAGCGGCTTTTTTCATGGTGGGTGCAAGTCTTGCTCCCGGGTCCGACTTGTTGCTCACCCACGTGGGGGTCAATCCCACCCGCACTGGTATCGTACAGATCTTGCAGTTGATGGGGGCGGATCTGACACTTCTCAATCCACGCGAAGTAGGCGGTGAGCCGGTGGCGGATATTCGGGTGCGGCATGCACCGTTGCATGGGATCGACGTTCCCGAAAATCTGGTGCCCTTGGCCATTGACGAGTTTCCCATTTTGTTCATTGCCGCTGCAGGAGCCACGGGACGCACCGTGGTGCGTGGGGCGGCCGAATTACGGGTCAAGGAAAGCGATCGTATTCAGGTGATGGCGGATGGTTTGCGGATTTTGGGTATTCAGGCCGACCCTACCCCGGACGGAATGGTGATTCAGGGGCAGAACCATTGGCCTGGCGGCGTCATTCATAGCCAGGGAGATCACCGGATTGCCATGAGTTTTGCCGTAGCGGCCTTGCGCGCACAGCAGGCCATCACGATTCTGGATTGCGCCAATGTGGCCACTTCCTTCCCGGGGTTTTCTGCTTGCGCCAATCAGGTTGGTTTGCAGGTAACGGGCGCATGATACCGGTCATCACGATCGATGGACCGTCCGCCTCCGGCAAGGGAAGTGTTGCTGAGCGCGTGGCACGGCATCTGGGATTTCATTATCTGGATAGCGGTGCCTTGTACCGTTTGACCGCATTGGCCGCCCGACTGGCAGGAGTTTCTCTGGACCAGGCAACGGCGCTTCAAGCAGTGGTGCAGAGCCTTGACGTCCATTTCGAGGCGGGCAAAATTTGGCTGGCGGGTCACGAGGTCAGCACGCAGATGCGTTCCGAAACCTGCGCGCGCGAAGCCTCGATGGTGGCGGCCTTGCCTGAGGTGCGACAAGAACTGATGGCCCGTCAGCGGGCTTTTCGCCAGGCGCCAGGGTTGGTAGCCGATGGGCGGGATATGGGCTCGGTGGTATTTGCCGATGCGTGTTTGAAGGTGTTTTTGACGGCAAAGCCGGAAATTCGCGCGCAACGCCGATATAACCAGTTGATCGAAAAGGGAATGTCTGCTAGCATTGATAACCTTTTGCAAGATATTCGTGACCGTGACGCCCGTGATGCAATGCGCAGCGCCTCACCCATGGTGCAAGGCGAGGCGCGTTTGCTCGACACTTCTGATAAAACCATCGAGCAGGCGGTACAACAGATTTTGACTTGGTATCGGGATTGTCCCGAGACAACCGGCACTTGAATCAACGACAGGAATTGGCAAACCGTTTCGACCTCGCGCAGCAGGTAGGAATACTCCCGGTCCCATTTCTGATGATTAACCGACCCCGTGCCGCGACGGGCGATTCAGTAACACTTTGAAGGTCTCCATTATGAATATTGCACTACATTCCGCTCCGCTTACCGAAAGTTTTGCCAGTTTGTTCGAGGAAAGCCTCACCCATCAGGAAATGCGTTCGGGTGAAGTCATCACTGCAGAAGTGGTGAGCATTGACAGCAACATGGTCGTGGTCAACGCCGGCCTCAAATCCGAAAGCTTGATTCCCATCGAAGAATTCAAGAACGACCGTGGCGAACTGGAAGTTCAGGTGGGCGATTTCGTCAAGGTGGCCATCGACGCCTTGGAAGACGGCTATGGTTCTACCCGTTTGTCCCGCGAAAAAGCCAAACGGCTGGCGGCCTGGTTGGATCTGGATGACGCCCTGGCCAAAGGGTCCCTGGTACAGGGAATGGTCACGGGCAAGGTCAAGGGTGGCTTGACGGTCATGGTCAACGGGATTCGCGCCTTTCTTCCCGGTTCCCTGGTGGACGTGCGTCCTGTCAAGGACACAACGCCTTTCGAAGGCAAGGAAATGGAGTTCAAGGTCATTAAATTGGACCGCAAGCGCAACAACGTGGTGGTGTCACGCCGTGCCGTCATGGAAGAATCGCAAGGTGCCGATCGTCAAAGCCTGCTGGAAAACCTGAAGGAAGGTGCTGTGGTGAAAGGCGTCGTCAAAAATATCACCGATTATGGTGCCTTCGTCGATTTGGGTGGTATCGATGGTCTGCTGCATATTACCGATCTGGCCTGGCGTCGGGTCAAACATCCTTCCGAGGTGCTCACGGTTGGCGACGAAGTGGAAGCCAAGGTGCTCAAGTTTGATCAGGAAAAAAATCGTGTTTCCCTGGGTCTCAAGCAGTTGGGTGAAGACCCATGGGTGGGTCTGGCCCGCCGCTACCCCGAACGAACCCGACTGTTTGGCAAGGTTACCAATCTGACGGATTACGGCGCTTTTGTGGAAATTGAACAGGGCATCGAAGGCTTGGTCCACGTGTCGGAAATGGATTGGACCAACAAAAACGTACACCCGTCCAAGGTGGTGCAGTTGGGTGATGAAGTGGAAGTCATGATTCTTGAAATCGACGAAGAACGCCGTCGCATTTCCCTGGGAATGAAACAATGTCGCGCCAATCCCTGGGAAGAGTTTTCCATGAATTACAACAAGAACGATCATGTCCGTGGTCAGATCAAATCGATTACCGATTTCGGCGTGTTTATTGGTCTGCCGGGTGGCATCGATGGCTTGGTTCATCTGTCCGATCTTTCCTGGAATCAGACGGGCGAAGAAGCCGTGCACAATTATAAAAAGGGCGATGAAGTGGAAGCGCTGGTGCTGTCCATCGATGTGGAACGCGAACGGATTTCTCTGGGAATCAAGCAACTATCAGGAGACCCTTTCACCAATTTCACTGCTTCCCATGACAAGGGTTCCCTGGTAAAAGGTCGAGTCAAATCGCTGGATGCCAAGGGTGCGGTCATCGATCTGGGGGATGACATCGAGGGTTATCTGCGTGCTTCCGAAGTCTCCCGTGATCGTGTAGAAGATCTGCGCGCACATATGAACGAAGGAGATGCTGTGGAAGCCGTCATTCTCAACATCGATCGCAAAAATCGTGGCATCAACTTGTCCATCAAGGCACGGGACGTGGTGGAAGAGAATGCGGCGCTGCAAAGAATGCAAGCCGAAAGCCCTGTCAACGCCGGGACCACCAGTCTGGGAGCATTGCTCAAGGCCAAGTTGGGCAACCCTGGTTCCGGTAGCTAAGGGGGTTGCATGACCAAATCCGAGCTGATTGATTTATTGGCTGCCCGATATGGTCAGCTGGTGACTAAAGATGCCGAACTGGCGGTCAAAACGATTCTCGATGCCATGAGCCAAAGCCTGGTGTCTGGGGAAAGAATTGAAATCCGGGGGTTCGGCAGTTTTGGCCTGAATCATCGTCCCCCTCGTTTGGGACGCAATCCAAAAACCGGTGAAAAAGTGCGTGTGCCAGAAAAATTCGTGCCGCATTTCAAGGCTGGCAAGGCATTGCGCGACCAGGTGGATTTTC
>DAIDKJ010000049.1 GCA_027450105.1 Ferrovum sp. | reverse complement strand
GTCACGGCTCGGGCTGCATTGGAAACCGAGTTGCGCAGTGCCATCGAGCAACACCAGTTCGAATTGTACTATCAGGTTCAGGTGGATCAATTGTCGCGCCCCATTGGGGCCGAGGCCCTGATTCGCTGGAAACACCCTATCCGTGGCCTGGTGTCACCCCTGGAGTTTATTCCCCTGCTGGAAGAAACCGGCATGATACTTCCCGTTGGACAATGGGTGCTGGAAACGGCCTGTGCCCAGCTCAAGCACTGGGAGACCGAGGAACGTACCCGCCATTTAACCCTGGCCGTCAATTTGAGCGTCAAGGACTTCCTGCAACCTGATTTTGCCGAGAAAGTGCAAACGATTATCAAAGCCCACGAGATCGTACCGGAACGACTCAAAATGGAGTTGACCGAAAGTTTGTTGCTGGAGGGCGTCGATAACACGATTGCCATCATGAATGCCCTGAATCAGATGGGCATCCAGTTTTCTCTGGATGATTTCGGAACCGGTTATTCCTCCTTGCAATACATCAAGCGCCTTCCTCTGGACCAGGTCAAGATCGATCAGTCTTTTGTGCGTGATCTGGCCAGCAGTGGTGGGGATCGGGTCATCGTACGCACCATCATCGCCATGGCGCATAGCATGAATCTGGAAGTGATTGCCGAAGGGGTGGAAACTCAGGAACAGTTTCAGTTGCTGCTCAACAAGGGATGCAGGCATTTTCAGGGCTATTTGTTTGGCCGCCCCTTGCCCATTGATGCCTTTGAGAAGTCTTTGTGACGTTTGAAGGGCTGCTCTGGTGTCGAGTGACTGACTTGCCCTTCGGTCTGTTAGACAGGATGTCATGAGGGCTCTTGGCCAGGAGGTCCGCTGGCCAGGAGGTCCGCTAACGTGGACAGCAGATGCGCTGCGCTTGCTGAATTTTGAGGACCTGCTATAATGCGCGGCTGACGTGGGGGTATAGCTCAGCTGGGAGAGCGCTTGCATGGCATGCAAGAGGTCAGCGGTTCGATCCCGCTTACCTCCACCATTTCGTTGTTTCGCACCGTCGCAGTAAATCTCAAATACAACAATAAATCAAAGAATTAGGCGATTTGCCGCCTCAGGCGGGCTCGCCTGATTCCTTGACATCCCATCGCTCGTGTTGGTAACTTTGTGGGTAACTGCACCACCCCGCAGGGGAGTTACCAACAAAATGCTCACGGACACCGCCATTCGCAATGCCAAGGCCGCGGGCAAGAATCTGAAACTGGCGGATGAAAAGGGCCTCTTCCTGCTCGTCACGCCGAGCGGGGGTAAATGGTGGCGACTCAATTACCGATTCGAGGGCAAGCAGAAAACCCTGAGCCTGGGTATTTATCCGGAAGTGGGCCTCAAGGATGCCCGAGAACGGCGCGACGCGGCCCGCAAACTCCTGGCCAACGGCGTTGACCCCGGCGAGCACCGCAAGGCCACTAAGGCCGTCAAGCAGGAGCTCGCCACCAACTCCTTTGAAACCATCGCCCGGGAGTGGCTCGCCAAGGAAAAGCCGGGTTGGGCAGACACGCACTATTCCAAGATCCTGCTTCGGCTCGAGAACGACGTCTTTCCCTGGATCGGCAAGATGCCCATCACGGCAGTGACGGCACCGGTGCTGCTGGACATGGCAAGGCGGGTGGAAGGCCGTGGAGCGCACGATACAGCACACAGGGTCCTGCAGAACTGTGGTCAGGTGTTTCGCTACGCCATTGCCACTGGGCGGGCCGAGCGCAACCCCACCCCGGATTTGCGCGGAGCGTTGACGGCCGTTCGGCAGAGCCACTTCCCGACGCTGACGGACCCCATCAAGGTGGGCGAACTGCTGCGTGCCATCGACGGTTTTCGTGGAACGCTGGTGGTGCAATGTGCGTTGAAGCTCGCCCCCCTGGTTTTTACCCGTCCCGGTGAATTGCGCATGGCCCGGTGGGCGGACATCGATCTGTCCCGGGCCCGCTGGTCCTATCATGTCTCTAAGACCAAAACCGACCACGTGGTGCCCTTGAGCCGCCAGGCGGTGGCGATTCTCAAGGAAATCCAGCCCTTGACGGGCCATGGCGAGTACGTTTTTCCGGGTGCGCGGGACCATGCGCGACCCTTAAGCCCTGCGGCCGTGGGCGCTGCTTTGCAGCGAATGGGCTACGACACCAAAACCGAGATCACCGGCCACGGTTTCCGCGCCATGGCCCGCACCCTGCTGGCCGAACGACTCAAGTTCGATCCGCAGATCATCGAGCACCAGCTGGCTCATCGGGTACCCGATGCCCTGGGCACTGCCTACAACCGTTCCAAATTCATCGATGACCGGGTGGCCATGATGCAGGCCTGGGCGGATTACCTGGATGAGTTGAAGGCGGGGGCACAGGTAATCCCCATGACGGCCAAGGGGTGACATGGCCAAGGCACGCAAACCTCCCAAGCAGCCCGTGTTCAAGCCGACTCCGCTGCGGGTCGCATTGGGCATGGAGGGCAGTGATCGAACCGTCGTGTTCGACACTTTGTTGTTTCCTAAATCCATCGAGCAGGATACCGCCACGGTGATGGGCCCCCTCCTGACCCCGCAAGGCCTGGCGGTGGCGTCCATCGAAATCGATGGCATGCCCCTGGAAATGCTGAACCAGGTGAAACCGGCAGGGCGCAAAACCAACCACGTCAAACGGCTATCAGTTTTTCTGGAATGGCTGATGGCGACTTGCAAAGGCACCAAGCGCAACGAGGCGGATGAGCAGGTGGCAAAACGCTTTCATTATGCTGACCCCAAGCAGATCCGGGATATTCGGGCGAGCGTGTGTCAGGAATATGCGCTCGATCCGGAAACCCTCGATGTGTGGACCATGGCCGAGGTCATGAATGGCCAACTGGCCTCTCCGGATTTTGCATGCCTTTATGAAGTGCATGAACGCAAGCCGGTGGAAAACGGGGCGTATCTGGATTTGCGCGGCTACCGCTGGGATGGCAAAGCCCTGGGTGGCGAGCGCGTGACCTTCACCGTGCTGGAGGGTGACACTGCCCAGCAAGTGCTGAGCAGCAACAAGCGCTACATCACTGTCATCCGCTCAAGAACGGAACGGGAGGGCGAATAATTCAGTCGCGCATTATTCGCCGGGCAAACAATACAAGCCAAGGAATGTTTGCCTTATTTGGCGAAGAGGTAATCATAATCTTGTGTATCGGATGGATGCACCCGCATCCAGATCAACTCAATTCACTCGGAGTTAACCGATATGCAAAAACGCCAACCTCAAGAAGCGCTTAAAGATTCCAGGACTGCTCTTCCCAACACATTCACCCATTTCGACACCTTGCCCGATGCCGCCAACGTGCGGCTTCCCACGGTAGAACTTCTGGCCGGATGCAGCCGGGCCACGGTGTGGCGCATGATCAAGGATGGGCGATTGCCTGCCCCCATCCGTCGTGGCCGGATCACGGCGTGGAATGTGGGTGAATTGCGCCAGGCACTGGCCAAGTAGGCGTGCCATGGATACCACAGGCGTGATGGACGTCATCCATCAATTTGAATCCGCCATCCGGGCGGCGGGGCTTACGCCTCCTTCCATGATCGAGGCCGATGGCCAACTGCGACGCTTTGCCAGCAATGGCAAACCTGCTGATGACTCGGGCTGGTACGTACTGCACGGGGATGGCATTCCTGCCGGTGCCTTCGGGGATTGGCGCACCAACCTATCCCAATCATGGCGGGCGGACATCGGTCGCTCCCTCACCTCAGAGGAAGCCTTGGCCCACCGGATTCGGGTGGATGCCATGCGGGCTCAACAGGAAGAGGCAGGAGCGCAACGTTCCCAGTTTGCTGCCCAGAAAGCCGCCGAGATCTGGCACGCTGCTGTGCCCGCTGAACAGCATGACTATCTGAACCGCAAGGGCATTGCAGCGTGCGGTGCCCGACTCCATCAAGGCTCGCTCGTGCTTCCCCTACGTGATACGGCTGGAACCCTCCTCAGCTTGCAGTTCATCAGCCCCCAGGGAGACAAGCGCTTCCTGCCCGGAGGGCGGGTGCGGGGAGGCTATTTCACGATGGGTGAACCTCGATATATTCTCCATATCGTCGAAGGCTTTGCCACTGGCGCCAGCATCCACGTCGCTACCGGTGAAGCCGTCGCCGTGGCCTTTAATGCAGGCAATCTGATGCCGGTGGCCCAAGCCCTGCGAGAGAAATCCCCCGACCTGAAACTGGTTCTCTGTGCCGATGACGATCATCACACCTCTGGCAATCCTGGGCTCACCAAGGCCACGGAAGCTGCCATCGCAGTGAACGGATGGCTGGCCATGCCCGAGTTTGGAGAAAACCGCGCCTCGGAGGCCACGGATTTCAACGATCTGCATCAGGCACTGGGCGTGGAAGCTGTACGGCAATCCCTGAATCACGCACGACAACCTGTGTCAGCTGCGTCAGACTGGCCCGAACCCCAACCTATCGAAGCCCCGCTGCATCCAGTGCCGGCCTTCGACCCCGAGGCGCTGCTGCCAGAAGTTCTGCGTGGGTGGATCATGGACGAAGCCGACCGGATGCCCTGTCCGCCGGATTTTATCGCAGCCGGCGTCTTGGTGGCCCTAGGCTCCCTCATCGGCGCGCGTTGCGCCATCAAACCCAAGGCTCGCGATTCCTGGCTGATCGTGCCCAACCTCTGGGGTGGCATCGTAGGTTTGCCGTCAGCCAAGAAATCCCCCGCCATTGGTGCAGCACTTCGTCCTTTGGATCGACTGGTTGCCCACGCGATGGAGGCACACCAGAGGGATCGTGAGTCTTTCGAAGCGGATCTGACGGTATTCGAGGCCAGGAAGGATGCCATCGAGGGACGAATCAAGGCTGCAGCCAAGGATCCCAAGAAGGGCGACCTGGACGCCATGGCCCGGGAATTGCAAGACCACCGGCAGCAGGCACCGGAACTGCCGGTCATGCACCGTTACAAATCCAACGACACCACCGTGGAGAAGCTGGGCGAGTTATTGCGAGAGAATCCCGCAGGATTGCTGGTGTTGCGCGACGAGCTGGTGGGGCTGATTGCTTCTTGGGACCGCGAAGGCCGCGAGGGCGAACGAGCTTTCTATCTGGAGGCCTGGAACGGCAACGCCAGTTTCGACACCGATCGCATCGGAAGAGGCTCCATATTCATCCCGAATCTGTGCGTATCCCTCTTTGGCGGCATTCAGCCCGACAAACTGGTGAGCTACCTGGAGCAAGCCAGTAATGCCCTTGCCAACGACGGGATGCTGCAACGTTTCCAGCTCTTGGTCTATCCCGACCATCGGGCCTGGGAATGGCGCGACCGGGTTCCGGACAAGGCAGCTCGCGACCGGGCCTTTGCTGTATTCGAGGTCTTGGCTCCATTTGAGCCAGAAGCCTGGGGAGCGGCACCCGCTGATGAGTTTGCCAAATTCCCCTATTTCCGCTTTGATGAAGCGGCACAGGACATCTTCATCGAATGGTCGGGAGATTTGCACAGATCCAGAATCCCGGCTGAGGACAATCCCATCATCAGCCAGCACCTGTCGAAATTCGACAAGCTGTTTCCAGCGCTGGCCTTGATCTTGCACCTGGTCGACTGTGCTGGCAGCGGGCCAAGTCATACCGTGACTGCAGAGTCTGCCCTGAGGGCCGCTGCCTAGTGCGATTACCTGGAAGCCCATGCACGCCGCTGTTATGGTCTGTTGGCCGACGATGGGCTGCGGTCAGCACAGGCCCTGGCCGAGAAGATACGGCAAGGCAAGCTCACAGACGGCTTCACCGCCCGGGATGTGCGCCGTAATCAATGGCGCAGTCTGACCACCGAGGCAGCGGTACAAGCCGCCCTTGACTGGTTGGAAGACGAGCATTGGCTCAGATCATCGGAAATCGGAGGCAATGGACCTGGCAGTGGTCGCCGTACCTTCCGGTATGCCATCAACCCAAAGGCCGTCAAACCGGGAGCTGACCATGACCAAGTGGCTTGAGCGGGCGAAGCGGGAGTTGGGGGAAAACCGAGATGGGGGAACAGCATCTGAGGCAAAAAATCCGGATTGGGTCCGCCGACCTACTGCCAATACTGCCGAAAGAAGTCCAATGGCAGTAACGGCAGTACCCCATCCGGGCCAACCTGGAAATTCACTGCCTTCTAACGGCAGTAATGGCGGTACCCCGCTGGCGGGTTTGGCAGAAATTGGGCTGCCGACCCCATTGACCTTGAAGGAATATGTCGACGTGAGCCGATGGCTGGACTGGATCAATGAGACCGACCCCGATACCGTCGAGATGGTGATGGAGCAGTGCTGTACCGACCCGGAGGCCAAGGCGTATTTCCTCAATCGCGCCAGGGAAACCCAAGGTGACTGGTAGGGTGGTCAATTCCTTGGGCTCGCAAAAGCCGGGACCGCGCGCCTGCCTAGATTTTTGTTGCCGCGAAATTCATGACTCCCTATCAGAGATCACTCAAAAAGATCTGCGTGAGAGCCCGTCCTGACAAACACGATCAAGTCCTGCTTACCCTCTTGTGAAATCTGATAGATCAATAGGAAGTCTCCGCCCACATGGCATTCGCGGTATCCAGCCCATTCGCCAACCAATGGATGATCCAACCATTCCGGTCCAAGCGGGCCATCATTGGCAATGAGCACCATCATGACTTCCTTGAGACGGCCAAGATCGTAGCGGCCGGAATGAGACAGCCGTTCCCAATCCTTGAAAAAAGACTTGGTGTAGTCCGATGCCCGGGGTGGATTGGTCCGCTTACTTGCGCTGGTTTTTTTCGAGGTCATCAATCAATTCGACAGCCGTGCCGAAACGTGCGTGACGGGACTGAACGATTTCGTTGGCTTCGTTCATGGCAGCACGGGTTTGTGCATTAGGTGCCTTAAGAGCGAAAGGCAACTGTTGATCTGCTACCACCCGGGTCAAGAACACGCGAACGGCATCGGACACCGAAAGGCCCATGGAAGCGAGCGTTTCCGTTGCCTGGGTCTTGAGTTGTTCGTCTACCCGTACATGAACCATGGTCGTGGTTGACATGGGAACCTCCGAAAGATTGATGCGATACATTGTATCTCAATAGAGCGGTCTTGGCAAAACCTACCAACAAACTCAGCCCCAGGGGGAGGGTGGTCAATTCCTTGGGCTCGCAAAAGCCGGGACCGCGCGCCTGCACAGTTTTTTGCGCGTGCAAAATGAAACAGGGGGGGTATCCCCCCGGGCTGAGGGAGCGGGACCATCACACCGGAACGCAGCTTGCCACCATGCCGTAGGGATCGAATTAGCATTTGCCAATTGGCGCATTCAGCTGGCCGACGGACATCACGTCAGGTTGGCGGGATGCAGCCGGGGCAGGTAGCCAATGGGGGAGCGATATAGCAGGCGGGCCTCCCCGCAGATGCCCTCAGCAGTAAGCTATAACCTGATCGACAAGGCCATCAAAATACGGTGTGATAGCCGGTGTTACCACACCTGCCCAGTCACGATGCCCGGCCGCAAACCATTACCGACAGCGATAAAGAAGGTCAAAGGCACCTTGCAGAAGTGCCGCGTCAACCCTCACGAACCCAAGCTCGACGGGGATCTGGTCGAGCCACCGCAATACATGACTGAGGGCGCTATGGCCGCGTGGCACTATGCGCTGGAATGCGCGCCGGCGGGGCTGCTCAAGAAGCTGGACATGTCGATCCTGGAGACATGGGCCAATGCCGCTGACCTGTATCGCAAGGCCCAGGCGGGCCTGAACAAAACCGGCTTACTGATGAAGGCACCCAATACAGGGGTGCCCATGCAATCGCCCTATCTGGCTATTGCCAACAAGCAGGCCCAGATCATGACCAAGGCGGCCGCCGAAATGGGGTTTACACCGGCCTCGCGCTCCCGAGTGTCAGTGGCTCAGCATGCCTCGGATGAGCACAACCCATGGGATGACATTGCCGGCTGATGAAGGGTGCCCATGGTCTGCATCCTTTGCCACGGCCCGACGTCATCCGGCTTGTACACAGTTCACGGATTGTATTTGAAGTACGGGGGGGGCCGGAATTCAATTCCGACCCTTGCGGTTGCATATTGCCAAGGAGGTTGTGGCTGGGGCCAAGGTTCCACCAGGACGGGTAGCTGCCGCTTCGATAATGGATTTTTTGGTAGAGCTAAGCATGGAATCAGATTTCATATTTTCCTTCTGGGAAGGTTAAGGAGCCAGCAATCCACTCCGCAAATCCAACCAACTCCATTTCTTCCCACCGAGCCCGGTAGTAGGCCAGGCCACCTGGCCGATCACCAGATCCAATGACCTGGATGTAACCTTGAGCGCCCCAGGGTTTAGGATCCGTTACCACCAGAAAGCAAGCACCGAACATTGGGTTGCGGCAGGTGTCCGGGTTGAGTTGAACCAAGTGCCCAACTTTGAGTTCGGTTGGCATCATGGTTTGGTTGGCCCGTCAATGATCGCCAGCAACTCGTCCAGACCCGCATCCACCCGCCCAAGGTCTCCGACATGGCCCCAGTTTATGGCATTGGGGTCGTGACCGAAGTGGTTATCGGCGAGATGTTGCAACCTGGCCAGCTTGGCATGGACGGCGGCGCGGTGTGGGCGAGGTAGGCGTCGAGGGCGGTTGGCTTGGCGTTCATCGTGGGCTCTAGGTGGTGATTGACGACACCCCCATGAACGCTCTATTCGATCAGGAAGCCAAGC
>DAIDKJ010000048.1 GCA_027450105.1 Ferrovum sp. | reverse complement strand
GACCACTGCAACCCATCCCTGTAGAGGCCATTTCTGGGGCCTGTATGCTGGTGCGTCGGGAGGCCATGGACCAAGTGGGCTTGTGGGATGAAGAATATTTTCTGCATTGTGAAGATCTGGACTGGTGTGCCCGTTTTGGTCAGTGCCACTGGCAGATCCTGTTTGTTCCCGATGCGCCGGTCGTGCACTATCAGGGAACCTGTAGCCGGTCTCGACCCGTCTTTGTGCAGTGGCATAAGCATCGGGGCATGATCCGCTTTTACCGAAAATTCTTTCGCCAGGATTATCCCGGCCCCTTGATGGGGTTGGTGACAGTGGGTGTCTGGGGACGATTTGTAGCCCTCGTGCTTCTGGAATGGCTGCGCTTGCCGAGGGCTCTTTTATTCCGAAGCCCGCGTCACGATGCATGAGCCCCACGGAATGAATCCTGCCAACCTGGATCCTGCTGCCAGGGAGAGCGCACAGAAGCCTGCGGCAAACATGGTTCTGCCGCGCGTGGTGGCGGTATTGGGGGCCAGCAGCCTGGTGGGACCCTACCTGATTCCAGCGCTGCAACAAAGCGGTTGGCAGGTCATTGTCTGGTCCCGCGCCGGGGCTGGAAGCAAGCTTCCTCCCGTCGTGCCCCATTGGATCTGTTTGGCGCCAGTGTGGGTTTTCCCTGATTATTTCGAGATTGCCCAGCGGCATGGCGTGCGTCGGGTGGTGGCGCTTTCTTCCACCAGCATCGAAAGCAAACAGCATTCTTCCCAGGACTCCGATCAGAGAGTGGTGCAGCAACTGCAAAGTGGTGAGCAGGCCCTGCGGCAATGGGCTGAATCACTGGGGGTGGAATGGATTGTGTTGCGTCCCACGCTCATTTACGGGGCTGGGCGAGACCATAATGTGAGCGAAATCGACCGCTTGATCCGGCGCTTCGGTTTTTTTGTATTGCTGGGACAGGGACAGGGTTTACGCCAACCGGTACACGCAGCCGATGTAGCACTGGCCTGTCAACGTGCCCTGGAGTCGACAGCCTTTTCCGGACGGATTTATAATGTGACCGGTGGTGAGCGCCTCACCTATCGCACCATGGTGGAGCGGATCTTTCGAGCACGGGGGCGTAAACCGCGAATTTTTTCCATCCCCTTGCGGTGGTTTGTATGGGTACTGCGCCTGATGCATTTTTTCCCTGCCTATCGGCATTGGCATGTGGGTATGGCTCAACGCATGGAGCGCGATTTGGTCTTTGATGGCACCCCGATTTCCCGCGATCTCTCTTTTCAGCCCCGCCCATTCGATCTTCAACCCTTTGACCTTCCTGGGGACTGATGTCTGCGTCCTGCGGGTACTCCCATTGCGTTGACCCATGAGCCAATTATCGCAGTTCTTGCTGCGCATCCTTGCCATTCTGCCGCGACCCCTCAAACGAATCGGTATGGTGCTGGGGGATACGCTGCTGCTGATGTTTGCGGTGTGGGCGGCATTTGCCCTCCGTTTGGGTCAGGGCTTCGTCCCCAATCCGGGGCAGATGGCGCTCATGCTGGCTGCGCCACTGCTGGCCTTGCCCATTTTCATCCGGATGGGCTTGTATCGCTCGGTCATCCGTTATTTGGGAGAACGGGCGCTTTGGACGGTGGTACAAAGCATGACTCTGGCCACTTTACTCTGGGCCGCGCTGGCATTCATGACCCAGATGACTGGATTGGAAGGAGTGCCGCGTTCGGTACCATTGCTCTACGGGCTACTTGGGTTGGTGTTGGTGGGCGGTTATCGATTCGTGGCACGCGCGCTGATCTGGATGCCTTTGCGGGAGCGATTTTCGGGACGGCAGATTCTCATTTATGGGGCGGGCGATGCAGGTTGGCAACTGGCGCGGGCCTTGCGGCAGGGGCGCGACTTTTTTCCAGCCGGGTTTCTGGATGATCAGAAGTCGCTGCAGGGCAAGGATGTGGGAGGGTTGCGCGTTTACGCTCCAGATCATTTGCCGGTCTTGATGACGCGTTTTGATATTCGCGATGTGATCGTGGCGCTTCCTGCCATTTCAGCGCAGCGGCGGCGAGAGGTGGTGGGCTTTTTGGAAAACTTTCCAATTCGGGTACGGGTTTTGCCGGCGTTGGCCGATTTGGCCAATGGCACGCACTTGATCAACCAAGTCCGTGAGGTGGATTTGGGAGACCTGCTGGGACGTGAGCTCGTTGTGCCAGACGCTGGCTTGCTGCGCCAGTGCATTACGGGAAAAGTCGTCCTGGTTACTGGAGCGGGGGGCTCCATAGGTAACGAAATCTGCTATCAGGTGGCTCTTCTCAACCCCCGTTGCCTGGTATTGGTAGACTCTTCCGAGCCGGCCCTGTATCAAATCGACCGTCAACTGCGTTCCTTGACGCAAGCCGAAATCGTTCCTTGTCTGGGCTCTGTGGAAAACCGGAACTTGCTGCAGCGACTCTTTGCTGCCCGGAATATCCAGACGGTATATCACGCCGCGGCCCACAAGCATGTGCCACTGGTGGAAGCCAATGTTCAGGAAGGTGTGCGCAACAATATTTTGGGCACCCTGTGCCTGGTTCAGGAGGCCCGGCGCGCTCAGGTTGAAACCTTTGTACTGATCTCTACTGACAAGGCAGTGCGTCCTACTAGCGTTATGGGCGCCACCAAACGCTGGGCCGAATTGATTGTGCAGACATCACAGGAACAGAGCGATACGCCCAAGTCCCATGAATGGCCCCGATCAGAAAATCTTGCCGGCTCTGCGCAGAAGGTTCTGCCTGAAGGGCCGGAACGCTCCATGCGCTTTTGTGCGGTACGCTTTGGGAATGTGTTGGGGTCCAGCGGTTCGGTCATCCCCTTGTTTCGGGAACAGATTGCCAAAGGCGGACCCGTGACGGTGACTCACCCTCAGGTTACACGCTATTTCATGTCCATTCACGAGGCGGTGGAGTTGGTCATTCAGGCGGGAAGCATGGCCCAGGGAGGGGAGATTTTTTTGCTGGACATGGGAGAACCGGTTTGTATTGCGCAGATGGCGCGTAACTTGATTCATATGGCAGGCTACACGGTACGCGGGGCCGGGGAAGAAACACAGCAGTCCATCGAGATTGTCTATACCGGGTTGCGCCCTGGCGAAAAACTCAGCGAAGAGCTGTTGATTTCCGCTGGCGATGGGGTTGCAACCGCCCATCCAAAAATTTATTCTGCCCAGGAGCCCGGAGTGTCCCCGGAACAACTCGATCAGGCCTTGAGCCAGCTGATTCAATCTCTGGAACAAGGAAACGAGACACAGTTGCGAGAGGTACTGTTTCAATGGGCCTGCTGATTGCAATGCAAGACTTTTCCCCATCAACCTTCTGGCTTGCGGATTTTGGGCACTCACTTCGGAATACGGATGCATGAGTGCCGAGGCTCTGTTCCTGCTGTTGCTGTCTTGTCTGCTCTTGTCTTGGGCTGGCGCACATCTGGTGCGCTGGCGAGCACGTCAATGGGGGCTGCTCGCCATTCCGAATCAGCGCTCTTCCCACCAACAGATAACGCCCCATGGGGGTGGGCTGGGTATGGTGGTGACCGGTAGCGGGGTGGCTCTGGTTCTGGCGTTCCGGCAACCCGGTCTGTGGCTGGCCGAGGTAACGCTGCTGGCAATTGCTTTGGCCGCTCTCGGCCTGGCCGATGATGTGCGCCCCCAAAGCGTGCGCCTGCGCCTGGGGGTGCAGTTGCTGCTGGTGAGTGGATTGTTGTGGCTCTGGTCTGGTGGGCCTGCAGTCCCGTTGCCCCTGGGTGTGTGGGGCTGTTTGCTGGTGGGCGGGGTGTGGTGGATCAATGGGTTCAATTTCATGGATGGTTTGGACGGGTTTGCTGCTTCTGAAGCCTTGTTCATGAGCCTGGCGGCAGCGCTCATCAGCGTGTGGGGTCACCCGGAGCGTGCGCAGGACCCACTATGGTTGATGCTGATGATTCTGGCGGCGGTAAGCGCCGGGTTTTTGGTGGTGAACTGGCCACCAGCGCGCATTTTCATGGGGGATGTGGGAAGCACCTGGCTAGCCTACTGGTTACTGGCGCTGGCGCTTTGGAGCACAACACGGGGATGGGTGTCTCCGGTTTCCTGGCTGCTGTTGGGAGGATGGTTTGTGATCGATGCCACCAGTACGCTGCTGACCCGCCTGGTTACCCGTCAACGGTGGTACGCTGCACATCGCTCTCACGTCTATCAACGACTGGCCCGGAGATGGGGTAGTCATCGTTGGGTCACTGTTGCGCTTTGGGGAGTCAATGTACTGTGGCTGGCTCCCTGGGGTTGGTCTGCATCCCAACATCCCCGGGCTGCACCGGACGGCTTGTATGGATTGGCATTGCTTCCCTTGGTGGCATTGGCGCTGGCGTTGGGTGCTGGGCGGGCGGAAAATATTCACCCTGCTGCGCATCCCTAAGTGGGGCATCTCTCTTTGCGTTTTTCTTTCGATTGATTGTATCGAATCGATACCTAAAAACAGAAGTCAGACCGGTCGAATGGTGCTTAAGGTGAGTTTTAGGCTATGGTAAGATCCCGGCGTGCATGCTTGCTAGAGAGGCTGTTGTGTATAACCGCGACAGTCTCCTCCAGAAGATCAAGTTTCAGGTATTTTTTTCATGGGATAGCTACCACTTGGTCACGCTTGGCATGCTGTTCAATGGGATTGTTCAACCGTCATAGGGGGCAGTAAAGTGAGTTGTACAAACCAACTAACGCCGGTGGTTTTATGTGGTGGCTCGGGCTCAAGACTCTGGCCACTGTCACGTGCGGGTTTTCCAAAGCAGTTTTTGGTTCTGTCGGGGCAGTATAGTTTGTTCCAGCAGGCGCTGCAGCGGGTCAATGCTCTTGCTGCGCCGGACCTGCACATCCAGACCACTCTGGTGGTGACGCACGAAGCTCACCGCTTTCTGGTGCTGGATCAGTTGCGCGAGTTTCCCGCGTTGCAGGCTACGCTGCTGCTTGAACCGGAAAGCCGAAATACTGCGCCGGCGCTCACACTGGCAGCATTGCAAGCACTGCAGGCTGGTGGAACAGACCCCATTTTGGTGGTTTCCCCTGCTGACCAGCAGGTAGGCAACGTCAAACAATTTGTGAGCATTTTGCAGCAGGCAGCACGGATAGCAGCACAAGATCAGATCGTGATTTTGGGAGTGCCTCCGCAGCGCCCCGAGACGGGTTTTGGTTACATCCATTTTGATTTGACGCCTGGCCAGTTCGGGGAACATCAGGTTCTGGGGTTTACGGAAAAACCAGACGAGGCCACGGCTCGCCACTATCTCGCGCAAGGCCATTATGCCTGGAATAGCGGTTTATTCGTGCTCAAAGCCAGTGTGTGGTTACGCGCCCTGGAGCACTTTCGTCCAGACATCCTGCAGGCCACCCGTCTGGCCTGGGAGCGACAAACCCAGGATGCGGGGTTTGTGCGGCCTGATGCTGGCTTGTTTGCACAAGTGCCTGGCGAGTCGGTGGATTATGCCGTGATGGAGCGCTGCCCGGGAACGTTTGGCATGTGTATGCTCCCTTTGGAGGTGGCATGGACCGATCTGGGAACCTGGGATGCCGTCTGGCAGCAAGGTGCTTCAGATGAATCGGGGAATGTGATTCACGGGGACGTACTGTTGGAGCATGCTCAGCGCACTTTAGTCCACGCCACCCATCGCCTGGTTGGTGTGGTGGGGACAGAAGATCTGGTGATCGTGGAGACACCCGATGCGGTGTTAGTAGCCCATCAAAATAAGACACAGCAGGTGAAAGCGCTGGTAGCCCAACTGGAAAGTCGGGGGCGGCAGGAACATCTGTTGCACCGCAAGGTTTACCGTCCTTGGGGTTGGTATGACAGCATTGACGAGGGGACTCGCTTCAAGGTCAAGCGCATTCAGGTCAAACCAAAATCCAGTTTAAGCCTGCAAATGCATCATCATCGGGCAGAGCATTGGGTTGTGGTCAAAGGAACGGCCGAGGTGACCTGTGGTGATCGGGTGGTCTTGCTCACCGAAAATCAATCCACGTATATTCCATTGGGGGAGGTCCATCGTTTACGCAACCCGGGTACGATTCCCCTGGAAATCATAGAGGTCCAGTCGGGGAGCTATCTGGGAGAGGACGACATCGTGCGCTTTGAAGACCATTACGGGCGCGGACAAGATTCCCTTTGATGACGCTGATTATTCAGCCATGCCACCACCGGTTGCAATGACCAGTGCCCGCACCATCAAGAGAGCTCGGCCTTGAGAGTGATGATTGGCTCGGGCCGAGGAATCTCCTTGCAATATTTTTTTGGCGCTATAGATTTGGGCGGCCTCCAGAGCATACATGGTAATCAGGAGTCCGAAATGCATCCATACGCCAAAGGAAAATATATCCTCTTGATCGATGAGCCGATGCCACCAATTTCGATGGGTGACTAAAAAGATTGGCATGGCCAGATCAAACAGAATGGCTGCCAGCATGGCTGGTATATGAAAAAACCTATGTCGATGATTGAAATAGGCAAGCAACATGACAAGATAACTGAAGAGAGCCACTGTAAACGGCGACACAAGATATGATTTCAATCCATTTGCCTATATATTTTTGTTCGACTAATAAATTGATCAAAATCAATAGTATTTATCTTGGTGGGCATGACTTTTTATTCCCGTAAACGATTTTGAATGGACGCGTGAGAATAAATCCCGACTCGCTTTTCATGGGTGCTATAGAACAAATTTTGCCTTCGTTCAATGATCCGGTGCAAATCCGGCAGAGTCCACTGCGGGAAATGAGGCCTGTTCTCGCATCCAGTCACAAACGGTGCGTAATGAAGGGTCTTCGGCGCGTGATATTGCGACACAGAGAGCAAATTGTGAGTTTCCTTGGGCAAATCCAAGGGGCGCGATCAATCGCCCCTGCTTTAATTCACGCTCTGCCAGACGCTCTGGTGCAATGGCGATTCCCAATCGGGACACGGCGGCTTCCAGCATGAGTTGAAGGTTATCAAATGCGCGCGTCAGATGCAGCGATGAAGCGTCAAGTCCTTGCAAATGCACCCATTCAGTCCAGGCATCACGTCGCGAGAGAGTATAGAGCAAGGGAAGACGCAAAAGTTCTTCCGCGCTTTTGGGTAGGGGCTCCCACTCAGGCGCACATACAGGCCCTGCTCGATCCTCAAACAGTCTGGTAGCCGAGACGTTTTTGGGCCAGGGTGGACTGGCACTCATGACGAGCATGTCGATCCTACCTGCTGCCAGATCGCTGTAATCTCCCTGAGTTTGTAGTTGTAAGCGCAAATGGGGGAGAGAACGCTCAAAATGTTCCAATCGACGGATAAGCCATAGGGCCATAAAACTTCCCGGTGCAGCCAAAATGACGGTTTGTCGGTCTGTGTTCAGGCGTAATTGGCTGCAGGTTTCTTCCAATTGACTCAGGGATTGGGTTGCTGTTCGCTGCAGAACTTGTCCAGAATGGGTCAGCGTGACCCCGTTGGCATGTCGAGTAAAGAGTGCCAGCCCCAGCCATTCCTCCAGTTGCTTGATTTGATGGCTGATTGCGCTATGGGTCAAGCATAGATCCCGTGCTGCCACAGAAAAGTTGAGAGTTTGGGCGCAGGCTTCGAAAATTCGAATGGCATGCAAGGGCGGCAACTGGCGCATGGTAGTCTCTTTTTATAGGGGAGATATATCTAAACCCAGATCATCGCCAGCGCGAGCCTGTATTGGATTTGGACAGAGGGTAATGAATGCTTCTTTGCGGTGAAAATATATAGGCCATTGAA
This sequence comes from Ferrovum sp., assembly GCA_027450105.1. Lineage (GTDB taxonomy): Bacteria > Pseudomonadota > Gammaproteobacteria > Burkholderiales > Ferrovaceae > JAJZHV01. The sequence goes on along the minus strand of DAIDKJ010000048.1, from coordinate 927 downwards.
TTTATTGTTAAAATAATTTAACGCAATTCGCTTTTTTTGACGTGATCATCAAAGAATCCAGACGCTGTAATTCGGCAAAAAGCAGGTTTCACCTGAACCTGCCTTGATCAAATGAATTCCTCATAGGCATATAAAAAAAATTGACATCTCCTCCCAGTATAAATCGCTTCTTGGAACAGGTCCACTTCTCTACAATGAGTGTCATGCCAGTCCAACATGCGGCTTAAATCTGTGCCAAGCCACCGGTAAAGATTGCAGCCACTAAAGTTACCTCACTGCACGTCAATGGACTTGCCCCGGAATCAACAAGGAGCTTCACAATGGATATTCAGGCCCCACAACGTGTTGTAGAAACCGCTTTGCGTGATCCATGGCGTGGTTTCAAGGGTGACGGCTGGAAGAAGCAGGTAGCGGTGCGCGACTTCATTCTGGACAACTATACGGAATATTGTGGCGATGCAGAATTTTTGCAGGGCCCCACACCAAAAACTCTCAGGCAATGGGCCCGGTTGAGTGAATTGCTCAAACAGGAACGACAAAACGGTGGTGTACTGGAGGTATCCACTTCAGTGGGTTCGAGCATTACCTCCCATGGGCCCGGTTACATTAGCCAGGAGGACGAAGTCATCGTGGGCTTGCAAACCGATGCGCCGCTGCGCCGGGGGATTTACCCCAAGGGGGGGATGCGCATGGTGGAACAGTCCCTGGAGGAGTACGGCTTTCCTCCGGTGCCGGAGCATATCAAGGATATTTTTCGGGATTACCGGAAAACGCATAATGAAGCCGTATTCGATGTCTACGACCCGGAAATTCTGTCCTGTCGCCGTTCGGGGATCATTACGGGGCTGCCCGATGCTTACGGCCGCGGGCGTATCATTGGGGACTACCGTCGGGTGGCCTTGTATGGCGTGGATTGGCTGATCGAAG
>DAIDKJ010000047.1 GCA_027450105.1 Ferrovum sp. | reverse complement strand
CAAGATAGCGCATTTTTCTTTTGCCCGTCTTGTTTAGGCGAGATGGGTTTCTGCGGAACGTCCTGTTCTTTCAAGATCCTCCTCAAAGGTCTCTGTAACGTTTTTCTGACAAAGCCATTTTGGCCAGAAGGAGGGGTTATGGGAATCACTGTCTTGTTGGACCTCATGGGTGGGGTTGCGCTGTTGCTGTGGGGGCTTCACATGGTCCACAGCGGAATCGTGCGTGCTTTTGGCGCCAAAATCAGTAAAGTGCTGGGCACTGTGTTAAAAAACAGGTTTCAGGCTTTTTTGGCAGGCCTTGGCGTAACAGTGCTTTTGCAAAGTAGTACCGCCACAGCCTTGATGTTGTCTTCTTTTTCTGCATCAGGTCTGGTGGACCTGATACCTGCCCTGGCTGTCATGCTTGGGGCAAACGTGGGTACTACCCTTACGGTGCAATTGCTTTCCTTTGATTCGTCTGCCCTGGCGCCAATGTTGTTGGTTACCGGAGTAATACTCTTCAAGCGCAGCAGCAGAACTCCGGCTCGGGATTTGGGTCGAGTGGCTATTGGATTGGGGTTGATGCTTTTGTCGCTGCATATTCTGCTTACCAGCCTTGCTCCGGCAGAAAATGCGCCGGTGGTACGCGAACTATTCAACGCGATCACGGATGAACCGATTTTGACCCTGTTGATCGGTGCGTTTTTAACCTGGGCGGCCCACTCGAGTGTTGCAACGGTTTTGTTGACGATATCGTTGGCCTATTCAAGTTTCATTACACCGCAAGCGGGCTTGGCTCTGATCCTGGGGGCCAATTTGGGAAGCGCAATGAATCCATTGTTGCAAAGTCTTTCCAGTACTAATCCAGCCCAAAGGCGTATTCCTCTAGGAAATCTGATCAATCGTTTGATGGGTTGTGTGATTTTTTTACCATTTCTTCCAACGATAGCTCGTCTGTTGGCTGTGCTTGAACCCAACCCTGTTCGGCAAATTACAGATTTCCATACGGTATTCAATGTCTTGTTGGCTATTCTGTTTCTTTTCCCCTTGGGTTGGTTTGCACGTTTTCTTGAAAAGCACTTACCTGATCAGAGTAAAACACTTGATCCATCGGTACCGGTATACCTGGATGAGGCGGCTATCGAAACGCCATCGTTTGCTTTGACTTGTGCTGCACGCGAGACCCTACATATGGGCGACATGGTTGAAAACATGTTGCGGCATGCAATGCAAGCCTTGCTGACAAACGATCGCAAACTCGTTGCCGAAATCATTCGCCAGGACAATGTGGTTGACCGGCTGCATGAGGCGATCAAGTTATACGTTGTCAAAGTGACTCGAGATAGTCTGGATGAGACAGAAGGTCGCCGTGCCATGGAAATTATGTCGTTATCCATCAATCTGGAGCATATTGGGGACATCATTGACAAGAATCTGATGGAGTTGGCAAATAAAAAAATCAAACGGCAATTGCAATTTTCTCCTGAAGGTGCTCTGGAGCTAGAGGAATTTCATGGAATCGTGATGTCCAACTTGAAGTTGGCTTTTGGCATTTTTCTTTCGGGAGATGTGAAATCTGCGCGCCTGTTACTCGACGAAAAGACGAGAATCAGAGAGTTGGATATGTTGGCATCGGAACGACATTTGGCGCGGCTCAGGGAAGGGCGCCCGGAGAGCATCGAAACCAGCTCTTTGCATCTCGATATTTTGCGCGATCTGAAACGAATTCATTCGCATATTTGCGCAACGGCTTACCCTGTTCTGGATGCCGCGGGGGAGTTAAACCCCACGCGATTGAAAGCGACGCCATCAGTGAATGAGCCGGCAGGTATTTCCGAGATACATAGGCAGCCTGTTTGACACCGTTTTCAGGAAGCTGAATGCCAACATCCATTGTGGATGTTGGCTCAAATGGAAAATCCATATTTACTTGCATGGGAGTCATCAATGACTACATTGGCTTTTGATGTGTATGGCACCTTGATCGATACGCAGGGCGTGAGCGTTACTCTGGAAAAATTTCTGGGAGAGAAGGCCTCTGCGTTTTCCAGAGCCTGGCGCGACAAACAACTGGAGTATTCCTTTCGCCGTGGGTTGATGCAGAATTACGAAAACTTTTCCGTTTGCACACGCGATGCCCTGGATTATACCTGTGCCTTGTTCAATAGCGCCTTAAACCAGGCTGAAAAAAACGAGTTGATGGAGGCCTACCAGATGCTGCCGGCCTTTGAGGATGTGAAGGAAGGGTTGGCACTGGCCAAAAAGTCGGGATTCAGGTTATTTGCTTTTTCCAACGGCAGTTCCGATGCGGTGGATACATTGCTCACCAGAGCGGGTATTCGGGAAGCGTTCATCGATGTGGTGAGTGTGGATGAGATCAGATCGTTCAAACCCAACCCAGGGGCCTATTGCCACTTTTTAAGACGAGCATGTGCTTTGGGGAGTGATACCTGGTTGATCTCGAGCAACCCCTTTGATGTGATTGGTGCCTTATCTGCAGGACTTCACGCTGCTTGGGTCAAACGTTCGTCGCAGGCCTTGTTTGACCCCTGGGGGATCGAGCCCACGGTGACGGTATCAAGTCTGTTGCACCTGCCACCAGAAATCCTCAAGCGCCAGGAAAGCGCAAAGGGATTACACGATGGCCACTAGCGCCAATGTACGACAACGAGTTACCTGGACGGGACTTGCCAAGAAGCGATGACCTCAGCAGTCCCCAGGGTTTTCTCTATGGTTTTCTTGACGGATCTCAATTTTTGTTCAGCACCGTTTCGCTAGAATGGACCTGATCCATCCAACCCTGAAGAGGACTCCCATGAACCAGATCAGCGACTATTTGGCGGCCGAACATGGCCATTGTGATCAGGCTTTCATCGAAGCCGAAAGCGCGGTAGCCCAAAGCCAATGGGAGCAGACAAGGAAGCTTTGGCAACAATTTTGTTCCAGCACCCAACGCCATTTCGAACGGGAAGAGCAGGTCCTGTTTCCGGCGTTTGAAGCGGCCACCGGACAGCGTGCAGGTCCAACGCAAATCATGCGCCAGGAGCACGAGCAGATGCGCCAGATTCTGCAAGCCTTGCAACAGGCACTGGCTGATCAGGATAAGGAAAAGTTCCTCGGTGGCGCCGATACGCTCTTGCCCCTCATGCAGCAACATAACCTGAAAGAAGAAAATATCCTGTATCGCATGGCGGACCAAGTGTTGGCCAGTCAATCGAAATCGCTTCTGGAAAGCATGCAACTTCTTGACAGCAAGTGCTGATGTCTGAGGAAATTTTTCTCGATACCCGAGACCTCGAGCCACCAGAACCCTTGGAACAGGTTCTGGAAACCTTGTGTCGGTTGGGTAATGAGCAACGCATTCGCATGCTCAACCGGCGGGAACCTTACCCTTTGTACGCCATACTGGCGCGGGAAGGCTACTGTCATGAAACCCGATGTGTTCCATCCGGAGATTTTGAAATTCTTATCTGGCTTGATAACAGCCGGAATTGACTGGTACTTTTCTGCGTGATCCCCACTGGTTTATCCTTTCAGCAAGCTCCTCCCATTTCCGGTCCATTCCGGTTTTTTTTGACAGCCCCCTGGTTTCTTCTGAGCGCTGCGGTGCTGCTCATTGTGATGGGTCCGGACCTGATGCGCTCGCGTCATGCGCCTGCCGCTTTGGCAGCAACGCATCTTCTCACGTTGGGATTTACTTCCATGGTGATGGTGGGTGCCTTGTTGCAACTATTGCCGGTGCTGGCAGGTTTGGCCCTGCCGCGTCCTGTGCTGACGGCGCGCCTCATCCATTGGCCTCTCACGCTTGGGGCCATCAGCCTAGCCACTTCATTTCTTTGGTCCGAATCGTGGCTCATGGTGTTTTGCGCGGGCAGTTTATGCATGGGGTTTGGCGTGCTACTGGTTTCCTTCTTGCTTAGCCTGCGTCCAGTCTGCGCGCCAAACGTTTTTCTGGATGCCCTGCGCCATGCTCTGGTGGGCTTGGCACTTACTGTGGGAATGGGGCTGACGTTACTGATGATGCGCGACCATGGACTACCGATTTCCTATGAGCGCTGGGCAAACCTACACCCGCAGTGGGGGGTTTTTGCTTGGTCCACGTTTCTGGTCATGGGGGTTGCTTATGCATTGATACCGCTATTTCTTTTGACTCCTGCCTACCCGAAGCCTGTCGTGCGGTTTCTTGTTCCTGGCCTGATGGTTGTCCTGGTACTTAAAACACTGATATCCGGAGTCTCGAATCCAGAGATGGGCCGCTTGGAGGACGGATGCAATGTGGTGCTGGCTTTGGGGTGTATCCTGTTTTCCAGTGTCACCTTGCGTCTTTTGGGGCAACGTAAACGCAAAGTGATGGATGTGGCCATTTATTTCTGGAAAATTGGCATGGTGGCGCTGCTATTGGGTGGTGTCATTGGTTTGCTGCTTCCATGGGCCCCACAGGACAGGATAGAAAACCTGCGCCTGACGATGGGGGTACTGCTTCTTCCCGGTTTTCTGGTGGCCGTGATCCATGGCATGTTGTACAAAATCATTCCTTTCCTGACCTGGTTTCATCTTCAGTCAACGTATCCGCGATCAGGAATCATTCCCAATGTGCGTGAGCTTCAAGCTCCCTATCGGGTGCAACAACAGGCAGCGTTTTATGGGTTCAGCTTGCTGCTTCTGGTATTGGCCTGCTGGTTTCCTTCCCTGTCTCGAGGTGCCGGAGTCTTGTGGGCGATCGATGCCTGGTGGTTGGGATCAAACCTGCTTGGTTCGGCCATGACCTATAAAAGGGTGCAAAAAATTGCCAGATCGCTTCCAACGGCATAATCTGTCGCGATGATGGTATCAACGCACGCACCGACGAAACTCCAGAGCCTACTGGCGCAATCTACCCTGTTTCGGGAAATCTCGCCCGAAGAGATCGAGCGCATTGCCCGGGGTTGCAAGGAGATTCGTGCGCCCAAGGGAACCATTCTGTTTCAAAAAGGGGATCAGTCCAACGGGTTTTATCTGGTGGTGTATGGGCAGATCAAGCTGACTTTTTTGTCGCGCACAGGCACCGAAAAAATTGTGGAGATCATTGCGGCCGGTCAAACGTTTGGTGAGGCCGTGATGTTTCTGGAACGACCGTATCCAGTCTACGCACAATCGCTGGAAGACAGTCTGTTGGTGCATGTTTCCAAAGCCGTATTGTTTGAAGAAATCGAAGGCAACAAATCCTTCGCCCTGAAAATGCTGGCGGGTCTGAGCATTCGTCTTCACGGCCTGGTCAGTGATGTGGCAGCTTATTCGTTGAACACGGCTACTCAGCGCTTGATCGGTTTTTTGCTTTCTCAGGAAGATTCCGGACAGACTGGTACGGGCCCCGTCACGAATCTTCGCTTACCTGCTGCAAAGGCGGTCATTGCTTCACGGTTGAACATCTCGGCCGAAACCTTCTCCAGAATGCTTCAGGAATTGGCTTCCCAGGGATTGATTCAGGTGCAGGGCCGAAACATCACGATTCTCGATCTTGAAAAACTCTGTCTGTATGGCCATTGACAGCGGTTTCACCGGCATGATACGCAAGAAAAAACGTGTGTCGGGAGTATCGGTACTAAGGGCTAGCGGCCACCGGAGGTGGGGGGCATCAGAGGAACCCTGCGCCACGGTTGGGGGCATTGCGTGATCGCAGGGTAATAGGCGCCCGCAGAATCACAATAATAATAGAGCTGCGCTTCGGGGCCGGGTCCTCCGGGTGGGGGGGGAGCCATGGGCGCGACGACTGTCGTTCCTTGAGGAGATACCGGAGGTGCAGGTGGGGCCATCATCTGCACGGGATAAGTTGGGGTGACTACTGCCACGGGAGGAGTGTATACCACATTCGCGACAACCATCGGGTAAGGATAGATGGGGCGTTCGTAAAAATACCACACACCGCCCACAGCCCACCACCAACCCAAACGGCCTTCATGCCATTCATGACGCCACACACCGCCGCGCCATAATTCCAGTTCATGGGGTCTGAATCGACGCACGTCATGTTCCCGAAACGGATGCTCGTGGGGGCCATGGCGAAATTCATCGGCCTGCAAGTGAGAGACGCTCAACAGGCTCAAGGCGAATACGGGTCCCAGTATCCGGAGTCGTCGAGGAAGGGATGGTTTGGGGAATATGGTCATCATGATTTGATCAGAACCGGAGCTAATGGAATGATGGGAAATTCCGAAGAGATGGGGGCGCCATAAATTCTCTGACGTTACCCGGTAGTCTGGTTGGTGGGAGGGTATCCTGCCGCCTCCAGAGCTTTTGCCAATTCTGGAAGTGCATGAGAAGATTCAACCTGGACCTGTTTGCTGGCCAAATCAACCACCACCTGGGCTGCAGGGTCAACCCCTTGCACGGCACGGGTGACGCGACCCACACAATGGGCACAGGTCATGGCGGGAATATGCAACTGGATCATGGACTCTCCTTAAGCGATGTGCGACTACTTTAAACCTTTTCACAGCCCGTCTGTCAAGAGGGTGGGGCCTGGGAAAAGAGCGGCTTTGGGCCATGCGGCGGACTCGGACAAGGATGGGGTCGCTTTGCTTTTCCGCATGGGTCTCGGTTGGACCCTGTTTGTATGATTTGGTTTAACGTGGCTCGAGCGCCCCACGTGCAATGCTGGATGAACTAGGAGAATAACGATGAGCCAGAACGTCGGCCAGTCTTCCCCAATCCCGGAGCACACGGATTGGACTTTGCAGATTGAAGGGATGACCTGTGCTTCCTGTGTGGCTCATGTGGAAAAGGCTTTGCTGGCTGTGCCGCAGGTGGTTGATGCCAGTGTGAATCTGGCCACAGAGAAAGCCACGGTTACTTCCAGGATACCGATTACCTTTGAAATCTTGCAAAAGGCTGTGGAAAACGCTGGCTATCAGGCACAGCCAGAGCAGCGCCGATCTGCGGGCGAACGTCCCGTGTCATCAGGTGCTCACGACTGGTGGCGAGTCAGCATCGCGCTGCTGCTGTCCCTCCCCTTGGTCCTTCCCATGCTGGGCCAGTTAGGGGGGCAGGACTGGAGTCTGCCGCCCTGGGTCCAGTTTGCCTTGGCAACGCACGTTCAGTTTTGGCTGGGGGCTCGTTTTTATCGTTCTGGTTGGTATGCCCTGCGCAGTGGAACCGGGAATATGGACCTGCTGGTGGCTTTGGGGACTAGCGCCGGGTTCGGTCTCAGCCTTTACCTCTGGCTGTTTCCAGGCTTGTCTGGTATGCACAGACACCTGTATTTCGAAGCTTCGGCACTGGTGATTTCGCTGGTGCTTTTAGGCAAGGCACTGGAATCAAGAGCCAAGCACCAGACGACTGCAGCGCTTCAGGCACTGGCCAAATTGCAGCCCGAGGTGGCCCGGGTGCGACGGGATGGGCGTGATATGGAAGTGGCCATTAGCCAGGTCGCGCTGGGGGATTGGGTGGTGGTGCGTCCTGGCGAGCGCATGCCGGTGGATGGGGTGGTCCTGGAGGGCAGCAGTCTGGTGGACGAGTCCCTCATTACCGGGGAAAGCCAGCCCGTATTGAAGCAATCGGGGAGCGGGGTGACCGGCGGCTCTGTCAACGCGGATGGACTGCTCCTGATAAAAACCCTGGCGGTTGGGTCCGAAACAGCTCTTGCGCGAATTATCCGCCTGGTCGAAACGGCACAGGCCAAGAAGGCTCCGATTCAGCGCTTGGTAGATCGGGTTAGCGCCGTGTTCGTGCCGGTCATCATTGTGCTGGCGGCGATTACCGGGTTGGGTTGGTGGATCGTTGCAGGCAACGGTGAAGTGGCCATTTTAAATGCGGTGTCGGTATTGGTCATTGCTTGTCCCTGCGCTTTGGGTCTGGCAACGCCCACAGCCATGATGGTGGGCACGGGGGTGGCTGCCCGTCAAGGGATTCTGATCAAGGATGCGGAAGTACTGGAAATTGCACGCAACGTGCAAGTCGTTGTGTTCGATAAAACGGGAACCCTGACCGAAGGACAGCCCCGGTTAGTAGAGGCACAGGCACTGGTGGGAACCCGCACGACGCTGCTGACGGACGCTGCTGCCCTGTTGGCCGGCAGTGAGCATCCTTTGGCGCGTGCAGTGCTGCAAGCCGCTCGGACGGAAGGAATCATGCCGGATTTCGCCGGGCAGATTCGCGCCATTCCCGGCCGTGGTGTTGCCGCCACGCTCGGGTTGCGTGAGTTGCGTCTGGGCAGTGCGCTGCTGATGCAGGAACTGGGCCTGGACCCCGATGCACAGGCCAGTGCCAACAGTCTGCGTGCCCAGGGTTTCACCCTGTCCTGGCTGGCCGATGTTTCCGGGCCCCCGCAATTGCTGGGTTTCCTGGCTTTCCAGGATACCCTGCGTTCAGGCGCTGCGAGTGCTATCGCACAGCTTCATGCCCAAGGGATTCGCTGCCTCATGGTCACGGGTGACCATCAAATGAGTGCGGAAATCATCGGCAAGCCCTTGGGGTTGGACGGGATTTATGCGCAGGTATTGCCTGCGGATAAAGTGCGCATCGTGGAGCAACTGAGGGCCGAAGGGAACACGGTGGCCATGGTGGGCGATGGCGTCAACGACGCGCCAGCGCTGGCTGCCGCGGATGTGGGAATGGCCATGGCCATGGGAACCGACGTTGCCATGCATGCGGCAGGAATCACCCTGATGCGCGGGGACCCTGGGTTGGTGGCGGATGCCATCGACATTTCCCGGCGCACC
>DAIDKJ010000046.1 GCA_027450105.1 Ferrovum sp. | reverse complement strand
GGCCCTGGTGCAACGGGATCAGGCCCGGTTGAATCTGGAGCGCACGGTGGTGCGTGCGCCTGCGGATGGCTGGGTGAGCAATGTGCTGATTCGCCCCGGAGATTTTGCGCGCCAGGGCGAGGCGCGCCTGGCCCTGGTGGAGCAGCATTCCTTCTGGGTGTATGGGTATTTCGAGGAACATAAACTCGCCTGGATTCATGTGGGAGACCCGGCCGAGATGCGCCTGCTGGGTAGCCAGGAGGTGTTGCACGGGCATGTGCAGAGTATTGCCCACGGCATCACCGACCGGGATAATCCGGTGGAGTCGCGTCTGTTGGCCAACGTCAACCCCAGTTTCAACTGGGTACGTCTGGCACAGCGCATTCCCGTGCGGATCCAGCTGGATGCCTTGCCCTCCGAACACCCCTTGGTGGCGGGGATGACCTGCACCGTGGTGATCAATCCGGAACATTCACGGCAGCACTAGAGCCTGCCACTTCACCCATTGATTGATTTCAAGAGAGCGAGCCACCCATGTTTCCTTCCTTTACTCCCCATACGATCACCCTGGATGCCATCGAAATTGCTGCCTGGATCGGCGGTCAAGGCCCCGCCCTGCTGTTGCTGCATGGTCATCCTCAAACTCATGTCATCTGGCATAAACTGGCCGAGCGTTTAACGCCACACTACACGGTGGTTTTGACAGACCTGCGCGGATATGGGGCCTCTTCCAAGCCTGCGGGCCTGCCGGATCATTCCAACTACAGCAAGCGCGCCATGGCGGCCGATCAACTGGCTGTGATGCGGTACTTTGGCTTCGAGCGTTTTCTGGTGTGCGCCCACGACCGCGGGGCCCGGGTCACCCATCGGTTGTGCATGGATGCCCCACAGGCCGTGCAAAAGGCCCTGCTGCTGGACATTGCCCCCACCCTGCACATGTACGAAAACACGGGGCGCGACTTTGCCACGGCCTATTTTCACTGGTTTTTTCTGATTCAGCCCGCGCCTTTTCCCGAGCAACTCATGCAGGCTGATCCCGATGCCTACATCGACGCGGTCATGGGCAACCGCCATGCCGGCATGTCCCCCTTCACCCCCGAGGCACAGGAGGCCTATCGCAGCGCCCTGCGCGCCCCCGGTGCGGTGCATGCCCTGTGTGAGGATTATCGCGCGGCCGCCAGTATCGATCTGCAGCATGACGCCGAGGATCGGCGGCTAGAACGCCGCGTGGAATGTCCGCTACGCATTTTATGGGGGGAGCGCGGCATCATCGGGCGCTTGTTTGACCCGCTGGCCGCTTGGCAGGCCGTGGCCCGGGAGGTGAGCGGGCGTTCCTTGCCCTGTGGACATTATGTGCCGGAGGAACAGCCGGAGGCGCTGGAGGAGGAAATCCTGCGGTTTTTGATTTAAACGCACGCCCTGACGTCAAGGAGGCTTCCTGCTTTCGAATGACGCAGGCGCTGCCACTTCAAGCTTTTCTGCCTTCGAATGACGCAGGCGCTGCCACTTCAAGCTTTTCTGCCTTCGAGTGACGCGGGCACCAGGACGTCAAGGCATCTTGTTTTCCATTGGAGCGGGTGTTGCGGGCAGGGTGAGAAAGTTGCGTAGCAAGGCATGACCCTGTTCGCTCAGAATGGATTCGGGATGAAACTGCACCCCTTCCACCGCCAGGGTTTTATGCCGTAGCCCCATGATTTCGCCATCGGCGGTCCAGGCGGTTACCTCCAGACAATCCGGCAGGTTGTCACGGCGCACCGCCAGGGAGTGGTAGCGGGTGGCCTGAAACGGGCTGGGTAGCCCCCGAAACACCCCCTGCTGGGTATGAAACACAGGCGAGACCTTGCCATGCATCAATTCCCGGGCATGAACCACCTCGCCACCGAAGGCTTCGCCAATGGCCTGATGCCCCAGGCAGACACCCAGAATGGGCGCGCGTCCCGCCCAGGCACGAATCAGCGCTACCGAAATGCCGGCTTCCCGCGGGCTGCACGGTCCCGGGGAAATCACGATGCGCTGCGGCGCCAGGGTCTCCACCTCCTCCAGCGTGATCTGGTCATTGCGCCACACCTCCACCGTTTCCCCCAGTTCGCCAAAATATTGCACCAGGTTGTAGGTGAAGGAATCGTAGTTATCGATCATTAGCAGCATGGTGAGCCTGTCCTTTTGAATCCTTTATGAAACACCGGCAGCGACCAGGGCATAGACCCAATGCCTCGCCTGTTTTATCGTCGCTTGAAGGGAGTTACAAACTGTGGGCACTGGAAAGTCAGCATTATCGCCCGTGGGAGAGGAGGGCTCAAGCGAGATATGTTCTGCCCCCCCATGCTTCCTTAACAACAGTGGATTGTTCGCCGCAGCGATTCTTTCTGTGGGAGCATGGGTGTCGACTATTCGGTGTCACCGTACGTTTCCTCGTAAAGATCGCGGATCGACTTTCCCTCGTAAGTCCAATGCGGCCCAGGCTGAACGCTGTAATCGAGGCCGAGCACTTGCCGGGTTGCGGCAGTCAGCGATATCTCCTCGTCGGCGAGGCGAACCTTCTTCGGAGCGACCACGGTAACGGTGGCATCCGAATGCGCGGATTGCAGAACCGCCCCCATCGGGATACCCATTTCCTCGAAGTTCAGATTCGGGCGCCGCGCACGGAGCTGTTCGGCAGCAGCAATGGATTGCTGGTCGATCATGCTTGGTTGGTCGGTGACCTCCTGGGTGGCTTCCTCGGTATGGAGCAGCTTCAGGATGGCGATTGCCTGGTCGGGCTCGATCCGGAAGAATTCGCGCTTCGGATTGATCCGGTTCGGGCCGAAGGCGACATGCAGAGCCTTCTCGACCTCTTCTGCGTTCTGGACCTTGCAGGCATATTCGATGGTGAACGGCACCGGCACGCCGGTAGTGTAAAGCTGAGCGATGCGCGAGTTGGCGTCGTCCTGCGAGGTATAGCCGATCTTCACCAGCCCAGGCATGGCCGAGTTGGTCAGGACATAAACGATGCTCAGCGAACTACTCATTCCATTCCCCTTTCCCGGAGACATTACCCTCTTTATTACACTCTTTCACGCTAATTACCTCTTTTGCCAGAGCGCGCCGGGGCCACGGCCGATGCAGTCGACCGTCTGCCCTTTTTGCGTTGTCAGGACTCGCCGAATCATGTCACGACTCACGCCCGGGCAGGCATGTTCGAGATCAGCCAGCGAAAATGTGCCAGACATCTTGCCGATGACTTCAAGCACCAACTGGGTCTTCGACCCACGCGGTTCCGCAGTTTCGCCAACGCGCTCGACGAACTCCCGATAGGCGGCCTTCAGGATGGACAGCACGTAATTGATGTATGGCCACGGATCATGCTTGCCCTCATGCCAGCCTTGGGAGCTTTGCTCCAGGGTTTCGTAGTAGCGGTCCTTGTTTTGTTCGACGAGGCGTTCCAGACTGATGTAGCGGCCGACCTCTAAACCCATCTGGTAGCTTTGCAACAGCCAAAGCAACCGGGAGACACGACCATTGCCATCACGGAATGGATGGATGCACAGAAAATCGAGATTGAAGGCTGCCAGGGCAATCAGCGGTGGAACCCATCGATCTTCTAGGCAGGTCTGCCAGTCAGCCACCAACTGATCCATGGCCGCCGGGGTCTGCTTCGCTGACACGGTACGGAAACGTACACGTTCGCTGCCATCGGGATAACGCTCGATGATGTCGCCGTCCTTTTCCTTGTACAGGCCGGAATCCCAAATCTGGCCACGCGTCATGGCATGCAGGCGTTGGATTGTCTCGTTGGAAATCAAGATGCGCTGGGCATCCTGGTGAATCCAAGTAAGGGCATCGTGGTAGCCACGTACCTCTTCCTCGTCGCGGTCGCGAAACAGAGGCTTGGGCGACACCAGCACGTCGCGCACCCGCGAAGGTTCTACGGTAACGCCTTCGATGCGGTTCGATGAGACCGCGCTTTCGATCAGCGCGTGCTCGCGCAATGCCTTGAGGCGCTGGGGTGACTGCCGGGTGTAGAGTTCCTGTTTTCCCCGGAATTCGCCGAGGTCCGTGAGATACCAGGCGGTAGCGGGAGGAATCGCAAGATTGCTGTTGGCAAAAGATCGCAGAGTCGTGTTCTTCATGGGCTACGCCACCGATGCTGAGGGTTTGTTGTCTTGACTGGCATCGATCAAGATGATGTTCTCGGCAGCATTCAGCCCCAGATCCTGGCGATAACGCATGACCGACCTTAGTGTGCTAGACCTTTCCATTGACGCCCTGAATCACCACATACGCGCGCTCGATCTCGCCCTGGAAGCTGGCTGGAATGTGGGCCCAATCCACCAGATCCACGCGAATGGGGAGGTTACTTTCCACCAGGATTTCCTTTATTGCCCACAACTGAGGGGTGGCCTGGTTGAGATTGGCGGGCTGGCGAACCACCAGATCGAGATCGCTGGCGTCTTGCCCGTCGCCGTTGACGCGACTGCCATAAGCCCATACCTCCGCATGCGGAAGGTGCTGGCGTAACAGTTTGCGCAGCAGCGCCAGATGCGGTGGTTGCAGGTTCAGTTGCGTGAGTGCCCGTTCAGGCATCGTTGTTTCCTGCGCTGAAACGCGCACGCAATTCGGCTTCGAGCCGCGTTGCGTCGGTAATGAAATCCGGTATCAATCTGAGGGTTTCCCGGGCAAAACCCTTACCATAATCATGGGCTGTGTTGTTTCGGTTGTCGCGATAGGCAAACCAACGCTCCACTTCCTCCAAGGTCATCAACCCATGGGTGGCTGACAGGCGCAGTATATCCTTGATGGGCGTCGAGTCCAGTTTTTTGGCCCCATGACCGTAATCGCGCAGGGCTTTTTTCATGAGTTTGAAGCTGGTTTCCTGCGTCAGTTCGTAGCCCTTGACGATGGCGTTACGATAAATTTCCTGCTCTATGCTCTCGGGCGCGGCCTGCTTGAAAAAATCAAGCGAGGAACGCAAGGTCTGGATGCAGCGCTTGAGGTGGTCGGTATTCAGATTCATCATGACGGTTGCCTTCGCGCAGGGCGTGGGTTTTCCAGAGAGGGCCAGGGGCATGCGCAAAATGGCCGGCAGCGTGCGCACCGTGTGGCTTTGCAAGCGCCCATTATCGCCTGTGGAGGAGGCACACTCAAGCGCGTGTGGTTTGCCCCCCTCCGGCTTCTTGCACAACCCTGTGGGGGGCGTCACTGAAAGACTCCCACAGGATGTGCGTATATTTCTATTGCGCTCGAATCATATTTCGTGTTTAATAGAAACATTATTCGAATAATCTGAAAACAAACACCCCATGACAAAGACTGAAGCCCTGGAAATGGATGAAATCGTCAAGGCGTTGGCTCACCCCTTGCGACGTGAAATCCTGCTGTGGTTGAAAACACCGGAGGAATCCTTCCCCCTGCAGCAGCATTCCTACGAGCTGGGGGTTTGTGCCGGAAAAATTTTCGAAAAAGCCCATTTGTCCCCGTCCACCATGTCCACGCATCTGGCCACGCTGCAACGGGCCGGACTTGTGAGCACGCGCAAGGTGGGGCAATGGATTTTTTATGCGCGCAACGAGCCGCTCATCGAGCGCTTTCTCAAGCGGCTGCGCAAGGATCTGTAATGCATTTATTTTATGACCTGAACAGGAGTTTATCTTGAGTACACTTTTTGATCCCGTACAAATGGGCGCCTTGCGCCTTTCCAATCGCATCGTCATGGCGCCGCTCACGCGTTGTCGTGCCAGCACAGGCCGGGTCCCCAATGCCCTGATGGCCGAATACTATGCGCAACGCGCCGGTGCCGGGCTCATCATCAGCGAAGCCACCAGCATCTCGCCCCAGGGAGTGGGTTATCCCGACACGCCCGGCATCTGGTCGGAACAACAGGTGGAGGGCTGGAAGCTGGTTACTTCAGCCGTGCATCAGGCCGGGGGCTTGATCGTGCTGCAATTATGGCACGTGGGCCGGGTGTCCCATCCCGATTACCTGGGCGGAAAACTACCCGTGGCCCCCAGCGCCATCGCCCCCCAGGGCCATGTCAGCCTGTTGCGTCCCATGCGGGAGTTTGTGACCCCGCGGGCCCTGGATCTGGCGGAAATTCCTGCTCTCATCGAGGATTATCGTCGGGGAGCAGAAAACGCCAAGCGCGCCGGGTTTGATGGGGTAGAAATTCATGGGGCCAATGGCTATCTGTTGGATCAGTTCCTGCAGGATAGCACCAACTTGCGTCAGGACGCCTATGGAGGCCCTGTGGAAAACCGCGCCCGCCTGATGCTGGAAGCCACGGATGCGGCCATTTCGGTGTGGGGACCAGAACGCGTGGGCGTGCATCTGGCGCCGCGCGGCGATTCCCATACCATGGGGGATTCCAACCCCCGGGCCACCTTTGGGTATGTGGCCGAGCAATTGGGCCAACGGGGCATCGCCTTTCTCATGACCCGCGAATCCCTGGGGCCGGATCGCCTCAGCCCAGAACTCAAGCGGCGTTTTGGCGGGTGCCTGATTGCCAATGAAGGCTTCCACCGGGACAGCGCGCAACAGGAACTGGCACAGGGGCATGCCGATGCCATCGGCTTTGGCAAGGACTTCATCGCCAATCCCGATCTGCCCCTGCGTTTGCGCTTGGGTGCAACGCTCAACGCCCAGCAGCCACAAAGCTTTTACGGCTACGGGTTGCCCCATCCGGAGCAAGGCTACACCGACTATCCCGCCTTGGAGCTGGAAGCGGCTAACTAAACCGAGGGAGCCCCTCCGGCCCTGTGTTCGGACGGACTCTCTGGTGTGAACGATTCATCACCGTCAGGAATTCCATTCATGCGTGCAACCTATTCAAGAATTGCTTTAGTAACCGGAGCCTCCTCCGGCATTGGTGAAGCCATTGCCAAAAAACTCGGCGCCCAGGGTTATGGCGTCCTCATCACGGCGCGTAGTGCCGATAAACTGCATGCCTTGGCGCAAGCCATCGGGCCGGGCTGTGTGGCCGTGCCCGGCGACATCACCGATTCTGCCCTGCAGCAACGGCTCTTTGCCGTGGCCCAGGAATCCTTTGGACGGGCCCCGGACATCGTAGTCGCCAATGCCGGGCGTGGCCTGGGAGGGTCCATCCGGGAAGCCAATCTGGCCGAGGCCGAAGCCGTCTTCACCCTCAATGTCACTGCCACCCTGGCCTTGCTGCAACAAGCGGCCAACCAGATGGTGCCGCAACAGGAAGGGCAATTTCCCCGGCAGGCCGCCGACATCGTCGTCATCGGATCGGTGGTGGGACGGCATATCTCGCCCTTCAGCGCCGTGTATGGGGCCACCAAGTTTGCCGTGCATTCCCTGGCAGAAGGCTTGCGCCGAGAAGTGGGCCCCAAGGGCGTGCGGGTCACCCTGGTGGAACCGGGCATCGTGGTGAGTGGTTTTCAGGAGGCCGCCGGTTATCCGGACACCATGGTGCAGCATTTTGACGAGCGCTTCGGGCCCTTGCTGGTGGGAGAGGACATTGCCAATGCCGTGGCCTTTGTGGTGTCACAGCCGGCCCATGTGCATGTGAGTGAGATCATGATCCGGCCTACCCGTCAGGATTATCCCTGAACGAAGCCCGGCCGTGTGGGTGGGCTCTGCTGGCGCAGGGCCTGCGCCAGGGCCACAAACTCCGTCAGCGTCAGGGTTTCGGCGCGGCGTGTGGGGTCGATGTCCAGGTGGCGCAACAGCGCTTCTCCCAGCAAGCCCTTGAGGGTGCTGCGCAGCATTTTGCGCCGTTGGGAAAACGCCTGAGTGACCACCCGCTCCAGGGCCTGCTCGCAAACCGGCAAGGAATCAGGGCCGGTGTCCTGTGCGCTCAGAGCGAACAGGGCCCGGCGTTCTGCCAGCGAACGCGGCACCAAACGCACCACGGCAGAGTCCACCTTGGGCGCTGGCTTGAAAGCCTCGGGGGGTACTTCCAGCAGCAGCACCATCTGAAACCGCAGCTGTAACAGCACCGACAGGCGTCCGTAGGCGGGGTCTCCCGCCGTGGCCACCATGCGTTGCACCACTTCCTTTTGCAGCATGAAGTGGGCGTCCACGATGTGGGCTGCAAAACCCGCCAGATGAAACAGCAGGGGCGTGGAAATGTTGTAGGGAAGATTCCCCACCAGGCGCAAGCGTTCTCCCAAACAGGCATAGTCAAAGCCCAGGGCATCGGCCGCATGCACCGTTAGGCGTGGCGCCAGGGGATGGCGCTGCCAGTGAGCCACCAGGTCCCGGTCCAGTTCGATGACGGTGAGCTGCGGCACGCGCGCCAGCAAGGGCACGGTCAGCGCCCCCAGCCCGGGGCCGATTTCCACCAGTTGTTCTCCGGGGCGCGGCTGGATGGCGTGCAGAATGTCCTGGATAACGCCCTGATCCTGTAAAAAATGTTGCCCAAAACGTTTGCGCGCTTGCAGGGCCATGTCAACCCGCCAATTCCAGGGCCAGGGTTATGGCCGCGTGCAGGCTTCCCGAATCCACCCGTCCGGTACCGGCCCGATCCAGCGCCGTGCCATGATCCACCGAGGTGCGAATGATGGGCAGCCCCAGAGTGACGTTGACCCCCGCACCAAAGCTCTGCATTTTAAGTACGGGCAGTCCCTGATCGTGGTATTGCGCCAGGACCGCATCGGCGCCCTGCAACAGCGCAGGCACGAAAAGGGTATCGGCGGGAAGGGGGCCTACCACGTTGATCCCGCGGGCACGGGCTGCCTGCAAGGCGGGGATGATGACGTCGATTTCCTCGCGTCC
>DAIDKJ010000045.1 GCA_027450105.1 Ferrovum sp. | reverse complement strand
ATTCCAGCAATTACACCCTTTACGGGGACATGTCGGCTCGGGTCATGGCGGTATTGAGCCAGTTTTCACCGCGCCAGGAAATCTATTCCGTCGATGAATGCTTTCTGGATCTCTCCGGCTTCAAATCATGGGACCTCATCGCTTACGGCCAGAGCATTCGTCAACGGGTCAAACAGTGGACCGGCATTCCCGTCAGCGTTGGGATCGCCTCCACCAAGACGCTGGCCAAACTCGCCAACCATGTGGCCAAAAAACGAGAGGGTTATGCCGGCGTTTGCGACTTTGGAAGCTTGTTGCCCCAGACTCTGGATACCCTGCTGGGTAGCCTTCCTGTGTCCGAGGTATGGGGAGTAGGCCGCAACATCACCCAACGCCTGGCCGCACTGAAGATCCATACCGTGCAGGATCTCAAAGGCGCCGACCGGCGCTGGATTCGCCAGCAGTTTTCCGTCACACTGGAACGCACCGTTGCCGAGCTCAATGGCATTGCCTGCATCGCACTGGAAGAGGAAGCCTCCAACAAGCACCAGATCATTTCCAGCCGTTCCTTTGGCAAACCCATCGAGACCTTGCAAGAGCTCGGGGAAGCAGTGAGCAGCCATACCACCCGCGCCGCAGAAAAACTCCGCTCCCAAGGCTCTGTGGCCAGCAGTATCGGCGTTTACATCCTGACCAATCCGTTTAAACCTGACGAGCCCCAATACCAGCCTTCGCTCATCGTTCCCTTGGTCAGGCCCACAGATGACACGAGACCTCTGATCAAGGCCGCACTGCAGGGTCTTAGGCGCATCTATCGACCAGGGTTCAAGTACAAGAAAGCCGGGATAACCCTGCTGGGATTGGATGGTAAAAACAACCGGGCAAGAACCTTGTTTGACGATCCAGAAGCCGAAGCCAAGTCAGACCGTCTCATGGGCATCATGGATGCCATCAATGCCCGAATGGGACGAGACACCCTGAAGCCCGCCGCATCGGGCATCGAAGCATCCTGGCGCATGCGCCGTGACCTGAAATCACCCCACTACACAACCAACTGGTTGGAGCTTCCCGTAGTAATCGCCTGAGGGCTTGTCCACGTTGCTGCCAAACAATTCTCCGCCAGACGCTATCAGGTCATCCCGGTTTTTCGTACCAGCCGCGCGAGGCATTCACGACTCGAACCACCAGCAGCATCACCGGCACCTCGATCAGTACGCCCACCACCGTCGCCAGGGCTGCCCCGGAGTGAAACCCAAAAAGGCTGATAGCCGTGGCAACGGCCAGCTCAAAGAAATTGGAGGCGCCGATCAGAGCCGAGGGGCAAGCCACATTATGCTTTTCACCCACCAGGCGGTTAAGCCAGTAGGCCAAGGCTGAATTGAAGAGGACCTGGATCAAAATCGGTACGGCCAGCAGTACGATAACCAGCGGCTGTTTGAGGATGGCTTCACCCTGAAAGGCAAACAGCAGAACGAGGGTTGCCAGCAAGGCCGTAATCGACCAAGGGCCAATTTTTTCCAGCGCATGATCAAACGCCTTCTGGCCTCTGGATAATAGCTGTCGGCGCAACAGTTGGGCCAGGATGACAGGAATCACGATGTACAACACCACGGAAGTAATCAGCGTATCCCAAGGGACTGTAATGGCGGAAATGCCCAGCAACAAACCCACCAGCGGCGCAAAAGCCAGCACCATGATGCTGTCGTTCAGCGCCACTTGCGACAGCGTGAACAGTGGATCGCCATTGGTCAGCCGACTCCATACAAACACCATCGCGGTACACGGAGCGGCAGCCAGCAGGATGAGCCCGGCGATGTAGCTATCGAGCTGATCTGCGGGCAGCAGAGGCGCAAACAGGTTGCGGATGAAGAACCATCCGAGGAATGCCATGGAGAAAGGCTTGACCAGCCAGTTGACGAACAGCGTGACCCCAATGCCCCGGACATGTTGGCGCACTTCATGCAGTGCGCCGAAGTCCACCTTGACTAACATCGGTATGATCATCACCCAGATCAGCAGTCCCACAGGAAGGTTGACTTGTGCAATTTCCATGCGCCCGATGAACTGGATTGGCCCCGGAAAAAATTGCCCGAGGGCGATTCCAGTCAGAATGCAAAGAAAAACCCAGAGAGTCAGATAACGTTCAAAAACACTCATGGGCCGAGCGGGCGCGCACTGGGCAGGAGTCATCGCGCCTCCTGAGGGGTCAATGCACCAATACGCTCCAACTCCGCCTTGAGGCGGGCTGTGTCGGAACGCAATTGCTCCAGTGGCAAAGCCAGAAACGCCACGATGCGGGCCCGCAGAATGCCATAAGCCCGCATGAAGGCAGCCTCTAGCTCGTCCTCTGTCCCTGTTGCGTGGGCCGGATCATCCACGCCCCAGTGGGCGCGCAGCACCGGCCCCAAGTAGGCTGGACAAGTTTCACCAGCCGCACTGGAGCAAACCGTGATGACGAGATCGGGGGTGCAGGGCAAGTTATCCCAGGATTTGCTGTAGTAGCCTTGCGTCGCAATACCCTCGCGCGCCAACAGTGCCAAGGAGCGTGGGTGGACTTGCCCGGTCGGCTTGCTGCCCGCGCTCATGGCGCTCCAACCCTTTGGAGCCAAATGATTGAAGGTCGCTTCGGCAAGGATCGAGCGACAGGAATTGCCGGTACAAAGAAACAGGACATTCATCGTGGGAGAGTCTCCGAAGGGGGTGTAAGTGGCAGGAAGTTAGGCCTCGGAGCATTTCCAGGGCGTGCGCAAATCAGCGCACTGTTCGGGGTGGCCTGAGCAGCACTCTTCCGTGAGATAAGCGATCAAGTCCCCCATGAGAGGAATGTTGGCCCGGTAGCGCAGAAAGCGCCCCTCTTGATCGACGCTGAGCATCCCGACCTGGGTGAGCGCCTTCAAGTGGAAGGATAGGTTGGTGGGCGGAATATCGAGCGTGGCAGCAATTTCGCCCGCAACCATGCCCTGCATACCCTGTCGCACCAGAAGCCGGAACACATCCAACCGGATGCCCGAGGAGAGAGATTCAAAGAGGCGGGTAGCCGTGTGCTTTTCCATAGATTTA
Organism: Ferrovum sp.; assembly: GCA_027450105.1. Taxonomy (GTDB): domain Bacteria; phylum Pseudomonadota; class Gammaproteobacteria; order Burkholderiales; family Ferrovaceae; genus JAJZHV01. Next base: position 5,890 of record DAIDKJ010000045.1, on the reverse strand, counting down.
TTATACAACAATAGTTGAAATAACAAAACATTCCGCCCCCACAGAATCGTGAAGCGCTACGCCTCCAAGAGCAGGGCACACTGCCCTCCAAACAGCGCAAGCCTGGGGAGCCAACGGGCAGGGTTGCTCAGAGCGCCAAGCCGGCCGCATGGCCGCTGGACCAGGCCCACTGAAAATTGAAACCGCCCAGTTGTCCCGTTACGTCCACTGCCTCACCGATAAAATACAGACCGGGAACCGCCCGGGATTCCATGGTCTTTGAGGATAACCCGTGCGTATCCACCCCGCCCAGAGTTACTTCCGCCTTGTTATAACCCAGTGTTCCCGAGGGCTTGATGCGCCAGTTGGCCAATGCCTCACCCAATTGCTGTAACGCTTCAAAGGTCATTTGGTTCATCTCTCGGTGCAACCCGTAAGTCATACACCACTGCTGGGCAAAGCGTCGAGGCCATACTTCGGCCAGAAGATGATCGACCCGCCCCCGATGAGAGCGTTTGGCACTGAGCCAAGCCAGAATGTCATGGTCGGGAAGCAGATTGAGGTGGATGCAATCCCCTCTGTTCCAATAGGAAGAAATTTGCAAGATGGCTGGTCCCGATAGCCCCTGATGGGTAAACAGGAGGCTCTCCCGAAAACGTCCTGCATGGCAAGACACTTCCACGGGCATGGAAATACCGGAAAGATCCCCGAAACCTGCCATCGTGTCAGGGTCGATGGACAATGGCACCAGTCCCGGCCGAGGAGGGACCACATCCAGACCGAATTGTTTGGCTAGCCGGTACGCAAAGGGCGAGGCTCCAATTTTGGGGATCGACAGCCCTCCGGTAGCCACCACCAGCGCGCCAGAAACATCGTCACCGTGATCCGTCGCCACCACAAACTGGCCATTTTTCTGAAACACCGCGTCAATCTTGCAGGGCATGCGCCAAGCCACATGCCCTAGAGCGCATTCTGCTTGCAGCATGTGGATGATCTGAACCGCGCTGCCATCGCAAAACAACTGCCCGAGGTGCTTTTCATGGTAGGGGATTTGGTAGCGCTCGACCATATGGATAAAGTGCTGGGGCGTAAAGCGCGCCAATGCAGAGCGGCAGAACTCCGGATTCATGGACAGAAAATGATCCGGACTACAGTGAAGATTGGTGAAATTGCAATGGCCACCACCGGAAATCCGTATCTTCTCCCCAATTTTTTGACGATGATCCATCAGCAACACTCGGCGTCCGCGTTGCCCGGCTCGTGCCGCACACATCATCCCGGCTGCACCCGCCCCGATAATGATGACATCCCATTTGCGCTTGGTTTCCATCGGGGCAAGTATAGCCAAAGTCTTCACCGATCCAAATTTGATGTATTCTCCTTAGTGCCGTGTAGAAATGCACCTGAGCATCGATACCCTGGCATGGCGTTTCCTTGACCATTCCCGAACCTCACAGAGGGCCAGAGGTATTTGCCCATGAACCATCTTGAAGATTTGCTGAAATCCCTGTTCGTCATGGCCTCGATGGTGGAAGCGCGTGACCCCTACACCGGTGGTCACTTGTGGCGGGTGGCCCAGTTTTCTTACCTATTGGCCGAGGCAGCGGGCGTCCCAGAAATCGATGTGGCGCGTATTGCTTTGGGGGGATTTCTGCACGATTTGGGTAAAATCGGTGTTCCGGATGCCATCCTGAACAAGCCTGAACGGCTGACTGATCATGAGTACGAAGTGATCAAAACCCATCCGGAAGTGGGTTTTCGCTTGATTTCCGGTCACCCTCTGGCCCCCTTGGTGCAAGCTGCCGTGTACTCGCACCATGAGATGCCGGATGGGAAGGGCTATCCACAACACCTGACAGCACCAGACATCCCAATCGACGCGCGTATCATTGGAATCACCGATGCTTTCGATGCCATGACCAGTACGCGCCCCTATCGGCGTGGCATGCCGGTGGAGCAGGCCTTGATCATCATCGACCAACAGCTGGGTCGGCAGTTTGACGGCACTCTGGGAACGCTTTTCATGACGTTGGGCGCATCGGGCGCGTTAAACCACATCGTAGGGCACTCGGACGCAGGCATTCCGTTACAAGAGTGCCCCGCATGCGGACCCATCATCGTCGTACGACGTGATCAGGATACGGGCGCCCATGTGTACTGCCGCAATTGCGGCTACAAGACCACCGTCATCCGGGAAAACGGCCGCATCCGCATTGCCGAAACCGATGACCATGGAACACCCGCAGAACTGGAACCAGAGGTCGATCATGCGCTCATCACGCAGTTGGTGCAAGCGGCCGCACGCGCCTTGGGTGATGCCCCCTAGTCAGGAATGATGCGGGGGGATCACTAGCAGCGACGCCGTAAATATGCCTTCTAGCGGGTGGCTCAGACTCTGCAGAGTGAGCAGGCCCCTGCGCTCCAATCTGTATCGCCTTACCCGGCCAGCCATTCATAACCTCTTTCGGATCACCTCACTTCAATGAACTGAGTATGCCGGGCTAAACCCTTGCTGTATGCCCTGATGCATACCTGCGGTTTTGTATTGATGGGCCCACTTTTCCAGTCGGTCTGCCAGCATGATTGTTGTCGCGTCAATTCGCTGCATTTCCATTCTACGTACAAACGCTTTTGATAAAAAATCTGATCTTCTCCGGATTTGACTTGCCCACCGCCGGCGCGTTCGTCGGGTGCGACGCCTACACCCGGGTATTCCACATCAACAATGGACGGTTATCCATGCGTAATGTCGAAGAAGTTCTGCGACTGCATGCGGCAAAGCCATGCGCTAGGCGAACCGCTATTTAAAGCCGCTGGTGCCCGGAGCCGGGGTCGAACCGGCACAGCCGCAATGGCCGAGGGATTTTAAGTCCCTTGTGTCTACCAATTTCACCATCCGGGCGCACTGTGCATTTTAGCAGAAAGAACCACCCAGTCAGGATGACTCTTCCAGGATACGTTGCAAAGCCGCTGCCACCGAATGGTGGCGCCGTTGCGGGCCAACCCAGCTCAGGTAATCCGGATTACACCGATCACAGCCCGAACAAAGGGGCGCAGCGCACTCCCCAAAATAGGCCAGCAGTTGGGTGCGCCGACAACGGGTTGTTCGGCAAAATTGCTCCATCGCCTGCAATTTTGTCCGTTCGCAGGCCTGACGTGAACGCTCCGGAATCTGCTGCCGTAACCGGGCATATTGCCGGAATACATCCTGGGGATGATACAACAGCAACACCTCTGAAAGATCACCATCCCGCCCTGCCCGGCCCGTTTCCTGGTAATACCCCTCCAGGGAGCGTGGACATTCCAGATGAATCACAAAGCGCACATCGGCCTTGTCGACTCCCATGCCGAAGGCAATCGTGGCCACCATGATTTGCACCGAGCCCGACAAAAAACGGCGCTGATTGACTTCCCGGATCGATGTCTCCAGGCCTGCATGATAGGGCAGAACCGACCAGCCCCGCTGATTCAACCACTGAGCGCTTTGCTCCACCTGACGGCGGGATTGACAATAGATGATTCCCGCATGCTGGCGATGACGATGCTGCAGGAACCATTGGATTTGTGCCCCGGGATGGTGCTTTTCTACAACGGCATAGCGTAAGTTGGGACGATCGAAACTGCTGATGAATTGCCGGGCGCTTTCCAGTTGCAATTGCGTCAGAATTTCCCGACGCGTCTGCTGATCAGCCGTCGCGGTCAGAGCAACTCGAGGAATTTGGGGATAGCGCTGGTGCAGGAGCGTCAATTGCCGGTATTCAGGACGAAAATCATGCCCCCATTGGGCAATGCAATGGGCTTCGTCGATGGCAAACACGCCCAGCCCTTGTTGGGCATACAGGCGATCGAGCAAGGATAGCAATCCGGGTTGCACCAAACGCTCCGGGGCAATATAGAGCAATTTCAGCCTTTGCTGCTGCAAGGCCAGATATAGACTCTGTACCGCCGAGGCCTTGAGAGTGGAATTGAGATACGCGGCCGGGATTCCCCGCTGTTGCAGGGCGTTGACCTGATCCTGCATGAGCGCGATGAGCGGTGAAATCACCAGGGACACCCCGGGTCGTAACAGAGCGGGGATCTGGTAACACAGGGATTTGCCACCGCCCGTGGGCATCAGGACCAGGGCATTTCCCCCCGCCGCCACATGGTGAATGATGGCCGCCTGCTCGGCACGAAATTGCTCATACCCAAAATAGCGCTGCAAAATCTGTCGCGCATCCAACGACCAGTCCTGCGGCGCCGGTGGAATATCCACAGGGGGAACCCTTACCATCAAAACAAACCCGATAGGGCGTGCACCCATTGATTCTGTAACTGCGGCAGCGCTTCATCGAAGGACAGATTCACCTGATTGGCCGTGCTGACCATCCGTGTGCGGTAATAGCTCCAGCGCCCCGAACCCTGCTGCACCCCCGAAGGCGATTTTTTTACCGCCGCCGCGTCCAGACCGGCATGGCCGGAATTGCCATTGGATGCCGGGACCGCGGCCTCGCTGATCTGAATGTCCGTGATGGCGGAATAAGTCACATTTTTTACCAGCGTGTCGGCAAGCATTTCGCTCAGACCACCGGCAATGGCCCCCCCTGCCACACCACGCAAACTGGATTGTGCGGTGGAGGCCAGAGTCATGCCCACGAGCGCGCCACCGAAACCTGCTTGTAGTGCCGATTGTGCAGCGGCTTCGTCCATTTTTCCGATGGCCAACACGTTGGCTTGCAACACATAATGCGCTTGCTCGGACGACACCGTCTGATACCCCTTGGCCAATAACGCCTGGGACAATTCCTGCGCAATATGAGTGGTATTCAACGCTTGGTCGGAGGTATTGCGTACCTGGACATATATGGTGCGCTGTCGCTCCGGAACCGGATCCAGAAAGATGGTCTCGGACATCCGGGAGCTGACGTTCAGATTTCGATGGGCCAGGGCCGTTTGGGTGGCCGCACAGCCACTGAGTGCCAAACTTGCCCCAATCACCATCACCAGACTTTTTCTTGTAAAACCACAGTTCATCGCTCAAATGCTCCCTGGAAAACGATTGATGGAGAAAACACGAGAGTGTCCACTATCCCGCATTCAAGACCGAACAGGTGCCCGAAGAGCAGCACAGGCTTGTGCCACAGGAAGGCATGCAGTGGGATTTTTCCGGAATCTTTCTGTTACAATGCGCGCAGCAGATGTGAATGGTTCACATCGGGGTGCCTGGCCATGAATTCCATGACCAGGTTAAACGGGAAACAGGTGCAATCCCTGTGCTGCCCCCGCAACGGTAAATCTTTTACTTTGTCATCACAGTCACTGGATCAGAAGGTTGACGCCCATGATCCGGGAAGACGACAAAGGTTGTTGGATGAGCCCGGATACCGGCCCCACGCCGCAAGTCGCCAGATGTTCTGGCGCACTGGAAATACTGCGGGGTAGCAGTGTTCGGACATGCCTTCCGGCATGGGTGTTGTTTCGCCTTTATTTCGATATATCCCAGGTGTTTCCCTGTCCATTACAGGGAGATTCAATGAAATCCGCTATTCGTCTTGGGGCCTTTCTGCCCCTCCTCTGCGCTTTGCCCCCCGTGTACGCCGAAGACCAATCCGCCCCAGCTGCCACACTCGATCCCTTGGTTGTCACCGCCACACGCACCAGCGAAACAGTGGACGACACGCTGTCTTCTGTCACGCTCATTACCCGTCAAGACATCGAGCGCTCCCAGGCGCAGAGCATGTTCGATCTGCTGCGCGGTCAAATGGGACTGAATGTCTCCAGCGTGGGAGGACCAGGACAACCGCTGAGCGTCTTCATGCGCGGCACCAATAGCGACCATGTCCTGGTTTTGGTGGATGGTGTAAAAGTGGGTTCAGCCACCACAGGCACTGCGGCCTTGCAGGATGTCCCCCTGGAATTGATCGATCACGTG
>DAIDKJ010000044.1:8954-9212 GCA_027450105.1 Ferrovum sp. | reverse complement strand
TTGTACGCCCGACTTTTTTCTGTTTGATGCCCACCAACGCTTGTATTACCGCGGTCAGTTTGATGACAGCCGTCCCGGCAAACCGACTCCGGTCACGGGTTCGGATCTGCGCCGGGCGGCAGACGCGCTGTTGGCTGGTCAGCCTTTTGGGGGTGAGCAGTTTGCCAGCATGGGGTGCAATATCAAGTGGAAGCCCGGCAATTCCCCTGAGTATTGCTAACAATGACTACTTTCATCCTGGGCGCCGGGGACGAACTC
>DAIDKJ010000044.1:0-8944 GCA_027450105.1 Ferrovum sp. | reverse complement strand
ATTCATTCTGAGCGTGACGGAAGAGTTTGAGGAACTGGACGCCCCCAGCCTGTTCGCCCCTCCCGTGGTGGTCATCATCGATGATGAATTTACCAGCCGTACCATCCTGGAACGGGTCATTCAGGGCATCCAGAAAGATATCGTCACGCACACCTTTGCCTCGCCGCGCCAGGCGCTGGAATGGATTCAAGCCAATCCGGTGGATTTGATCCTGCTGGATTACAACATGCAGGAAATGAACGGCCTGGTTTTGGTGGAAGCCCTCCGTTCTCGCCAGGAATTGACAACCGTACCGGCGGTCGTCATCACCTCCCACGATGAGCGCGGGGTCCGTTACGCCGCCCTGGATGCCGGGGCCACCGATTTCATGACCAAACCGATCGATCCTTACGAATGCAAGGTTCGCTGCCGCAATCTGTTGCTCTTACGCCAACACGAAAAGTCCCTGCGCGAGCATTCCCATGAATTGGAAGTGGCCGTGAATCGCGCCGTCAAAAAAATCCGGGAACGAGAGCAGGATACCCTCTTCTGTTTGGCCAAGGCGGGAGAGTTCCGTGATGCCGATACCGGCAATCACGTCATGCGTATGGCGCGCTATGCCCGTCTTATCGCTGAAGCCATGGATCTCAACGCTTCTTACTGCGAATTGATCCAGTTGGCAGCCCCCATGCACGACATTGGCAAAATCGGGATACCGGATCAAATTCTACTCAAGGCCGGACGCTTGAGTCCGGAAGAATTTGCCGTGATGAAATCCCATCCCCACATCGGATACACCATCCTGAAGGAAAGCCCCTCTCCCATCCTGCAATTGGGCGCCCGGATCGCTCTGGGACATCACGAAAAATTTGATGGTACCGGTTATCCCAAGGGCCTGTCGGGCCAGGATATTCCCCTGGAGGCGCGGATCGTGGCGGTCGCCGATGTCTTCGACGCCTTGACTTCCGTGCGTCCTTACAAGAAGTCCTGGCCCAACGATCGCGCACTCGCCTACCTCCAGGACCATCGCGAGCGCCATTTCGACCCGCTATGTGTAGACGCCTTCATGGGGCAGCTACAGGCCGTTCTCCAGATTCAACAGGAACTGATGGACACGGTGCCCAACACCGATCTCCAAGAGTTGATTTGAGTGCGCGCCCTCTCCCTCATCCCCGTACGAATGGTTGGATGCCTGAAGCACTAAAATCCTTTTGGCACAGTGTCCGTGCTCGTGAGGGAGAACACGAGCAGGTCAGCCTGCGTATTCTGTACTCCTTGCTGATGTTTTTATACGCTCTGTATGAAAATCACTGGGGGCAGCACACGCTGATCCCGATCAACGTGGTGGTGTTTTCCGGCCTCTACCTGTTGGTGTCCCTGCTCTTGCTGTTCATTCTGTTGATCCACAAGTCCAGTTCCCACCGCCGTCAATGGCTTTCCATGCTCAGCGACATCACTGCCATCTCCTATGTGATGCTCTATTTGCAAGCCGTGGGTGTGCTCTTGTTCTGGCTGTATTTATGGGTCATTGTGGGCAATGGTATCCGCTATGGGGTGCGCGCCCTGATGAGCGGCTATCTGTTGAGTCTGGTGGGGTTTTTGAGCGTGCTGCTGTTGAATCCCTTTTGGGCCACCCAACCCGCTCTCGCTCTGGGACTGTTTTTGACGCTGATGCTCATTCCGTTGTACTTGCTCAAGTTACTCAAACAGCTCAACCAGGCCATGCATCTGGCGCAAGCAGGCAGTGAGGCAAAATCCAGATTTCTGGCTCATATGAGTCACGAAATGCGCACTCCGCTCAATGGCGTCATGGGTACCAGCGACTTGCTCCTCACCACCCCGCTTAATCCCGAGCAGCAGGATCTGGTCAACACGCTGCGCCTCTCGGCGCGTACCCTGTTGCAATTGATCGAGGATGTGCTGGATTTTTCCAGGATCGAAAGCGGCAAGTTGGTGAGCGAAGCCGTGGACTTCGACCTCCATTATCTGATTCGCAGCACCCTGGACATGTTCAAGTCTCAAATCAGGTCCAAGGGGCTTCGTCTGGAGTCGCGCTTCAGCGCAGCCACCCCCTATTTGCTGCACGGCGACGCCCTGCATTTGCGCCAAATCCTCGTCAATCTGGTGGGCAATGCCATCAAGTTCACCGATCAAGGCTCGGTGGAAATTCGCATCACGTCCACACAGCAAACCCTCCAAGAGGCCCTCCTGCGTTTTGAAGTCATCGACACCGGCATTGGCATTCCAGAGAGCTCTCTGGATACCATCTTCGATAGCTTTACCCAGGCCAATACCAGCATTTCCCGGTTGTATGGCGGCAGCGGACTGGGCACCACCATCTCCCGGCAACTGGCACGGCTCATGGGGGGGGACATGGGTGTCAGCAGCCGTGTGGGTGCGGGTACCACCTTCTGGTTTGAGGTTCCGCTGCAATTGCAGCCATCCCCCTCAACGGTCCCCTCTTCCTCCCCCCTGGGTGAGATTCACGTACTAACACTGGGCCTCAGACACGAGGAGCGCGCAACCGTGGCGCAGTGGCTGCACGGGTGGGCCGTGAGCTTTCAACATGAACTCTCACTCACGCATTTTTTTGATGCCATGCAGCACCCGCCCGACCACTTTCACCGCACCACGGTCCTCCTGTGCAACCCCCACAATGTGGGGCTGGAGGCGGCAGAATTCGTGCAACGGGTGCACTCCGGCGCCGGTGCAGGATTACCGCTGGTCATTGTGACTCCCGAACCTGCATCCACAGAATCCACACTGCTTGCCCTGGGGTATACCGCTGTGTTGCCCATGCCTCTGGACAAAACGCTGCTCTTCACGATCCTGCACAGCATTGGCGCGCCGCCACCCCCCCAGGGAGTGCTCTCTTTTAGTGACCGTTATGCTCGCCAGGCCGCCGAAAAAACGGGCACCTCCATTCTGTTGGCGGAAGATAACGCCACCAGTCGCAAAATCATTGCCAAAATCCTGGAACATGCCGGCCATCAGGTGGACCTGGTGGGGGATGGAGAAGAGGCACTGGATCAATTGGAATCACATCGTTACGGTTTGATCATCCTGGACATGAACATGCCTTTGATGGGTGGCCTGGATGTATTGCGCATTCATCGCGCCACCGCCCGTGAACAGCCCCCCACCCCAGTCATCATCTTCACTGCCAACGCCACCCGGGAAGCCATGCGCGACGCAGAAGCGGCGGGTGCCGATTTATATCTGAGCAAACCCATCGAAGCCATGGCGCTACTGGATGCCGTGCAGAAACTGGTTTCTGCCCGGCCCATCCCACCAACCTGGCGTACGAACAGCACTGCGCCCAACTCGGCCTTATTGCAGCCGGGTGTGCCCAGTCTATCGACACCTCCGGCCGTGCCGCTGCTCCAGATGAGTACCGTGCAACATCTGGAGCAGTTGGGACAAGATCAGAAGGATTTCATGCCCATGGTGATTCAGGGTTTTCTAAACGAAACCGAGCGTCTGCTGCAAGCCATGGGAAGTGCCCTGCAGCGGCTGGATCTGGGGGCCCTGCAGGATCTGGCACATACCATCAAGGGCAGCAGTGGCAACCTCGGGGCCCAGCGCCTGCATGAGGAGGCCCGTGCGTGGATGCTTCTGGAACGGGAGCAACTCTCCCAACAGGGTCCTGCACGGCTCGAGCAAACCCTGGCGTGCTTTCGGGACACCCAACGGGCCTTGCTGGATTATCTGGCTGCCATACCACGAGACGATCCCCGACACTCTGGAAGTCTTCCATGACCCCCTCCCCCGGCGATTGCCCACCCCTGTTTTCCTCCCGCACCATCACGCGTGCTGGAGGGATCGTTCTGGGACTCTATCTGGGCTTTGCCGTGGCATTTCTGGTTCTGTTGCCCAGCCCGTCTTCGCCTCATCGGGTCCTGGTGTCCGATTTTACGGTTTACTGGTGTGCCGCCAACCTGTGGCGCCTTGGGCTTGCGCCCCAAGCCTATCTGGAACCGGTGCTCAGGGGCTATGTGCTGGATCGATTTCCTGCGGTTCTTGGACAATTTGGTTGGTTCTACCCTCCCCTGTTTTATCTGTGCATCCTGCCTTTTGGCTATCTCCCGCTGTATTTCCCGGCCTTTCTGCCCTTTGCGGGACTCAGCCTGGGCCTGTTTATGGGGGCGCTCAAACGCGCCCTGGGGGCGGAGATTCGCTGGGTGATTCTCTTCTCCTCGGCGGGGTTTTGGCTCAACCTCTTGCGCGGTCAAAATGGCCTGTTGACCGCCGCTCTCCTGCTCCTGACCCTGATTTCTCTGGAAAAGCGCCCACGCTGGGCTGGGGTCTTTTTGGCCCTGCTCACCATCAAACCCCAATTGGCCCTGTTTTTGCCCCTGCTGTTGCTCAAAACCCGGTCCTGGCGCGCCCTGGGCTGGAGTGTGCTAACCCTGGCCGGGTTAACTGGCATCAGCTTGTGGGTGTTGGGGTGGGATACTTGGAGCCATTGGCTGTCCAGCCTGTCCTGGGCCCAGGCTTTGCTGGAGCATGACGGATTTCACAGCGACTACTGGTATCACACCACCTCGGTCTATACGTTTCTGCGTCTGTTGGGGGTTTCCAGTGTCTGGTCCTATGGCGTGCATTTCAGCGTGGCTTTGCTGGTGGCTGGATCAGCGCTCTGGGCCTGGCGCGCGGAGATTAGCCTGGAACAGAAAGGAAGCCTGGCAGTACTGGCTTCCCTGCTTCTAAGTCCGTATGTGATGGAATATGACCTCTGCGCCACCCTCCTCGTGCTCTATTGGGGCGGGCGCTTTCTAGACCCACGCTGGCGTTGGGTGTTGGTCATTCTGTGGCAACTGCCCTTGCTCTCCTCCCTAAGCGCGGCCTTCTTGGGCGTGCAGCTGGCCGCACCGGTACTGCTGCTCACATTCATTCTCATTCTTCAATCGGTTGGTGTGGGTCAACCCACCCTGCGCGCGGGAATCAGCTCCACCTGATGGGCCAGAAAGGCTTTTTCCTGCGACCGTACAAACCGATCCATCACCTTCAAATCGCGCTCGTTCAGGCGCAAGGCAGCATCCACCCAGATGCCCACCACCCCGAGCAATTCCTCATACCCGATGGGACTGCAGCGCTGGCGCACCTGTTGCACCGCCCGGAAGCCATTGGCGCGGCGTTCAGAGCTTTTGACATAGTCATACACACTCTGGACCCCATAACCCGGATCCACCAACACATCCACCACACCCAGGGCATGGAGTTCGTCCGAGGAGTACATTTTGCCACTGAGGAGCAATTTTTCGGTGAGGGCAACGCCCACTTTGCGGCACAGCAGGTTGTAGGCACCCATCCCCGGAAACAAATTGAAGAGGATTTCCGGAAAACCCATCAGGCAGCCCTTTTCGGCAATGATTACATCGCAGACCAAGACCCCCTCAAACCCGCCGCCCAGGGCATCCCCCTGCACCAGGCCAATCGTGGTCAGAGGTAGATTGAAGCGGTTCAAGCGCGAAAATTGCACCTTGATACATTCCACACCATAGTGCATCAGGGCCTCGCGGTTTTTAGCACGAATCAAGTCGCGAAACAGGGATAATTGCCCCCCTAAATTGAATACACCGGGTTTGAGGGAAGACAGGACCGCATAGCGCACGGGCACGGGTTGGCCCTGCTCCCAGATGATGCCTCCGGTGGTTTCGATGGCCTCATGATGGTGCTGCAACTCCTGCAGGAGTTGCAGCGTTACACAGGGAATCTCCTGCTGATTGAGTTGGGTCCATAGAATTCCATGGCTGGAATCGAAGGTGGTTGCAAGCTGCGTGTAGCGTGCCTGCAGTAGCGCTGCCGTATCGATGACGAGTTCCATGAGCCTCTCTCCCTGGGCAATTCGTGCCGCCGCCCCTCGCGTGAACGCGAAACAGCGTTAGTGCACCTCATGGAACAACACTGTAGCCGTCATGCCCTGGCCGATATCCAGTAAACAAACCAGACGAACTCCCTCATTTCATGTGTTTGCACGGGGCTTGGGCCCGTCTGTGTGCGCACGCCGCCAGATCAGCAGCAACTGCAGCCACAGCAGTAAAGGGGCCAACTGCAGATGAATGTGCGGTTCTACCAAGGTCATGACATAGGGCAACAACCAGAGCAAGGCCAGCACCGAGCGCTCTGCGGGATACCAACCCCGTTCCCGCCCGTAGTCCAGTAGCCAGAGCAAGGGAAAAATCAAGGCCGTGAGGTCATATTCAAACACATAGGGGCTCATGAGCAGACCGCCCAGCAGGGCGGCCGCATAGCGCAAGCGCCAGTCGGCATTGAGGTGCCAGATTCTGGTGACCACCAGCACCACCATCAGTGCGGTGATTCCTTGGGCCAGATAGGCCACAGGGTGCGAGGTCCCCAGCAGGGTCATGCCCGCATATACACTGGGAATCTTGAAGAGATAATTGTCTCCGCCGCGTTCCAGAAACACTCGGGCCAGATCCATGTTATGCCACCAGGCCTGGAGGGAGGGTGTCCCTAACAGAGCCCAGGCCCCAGCAAAGGTCAGAGCCACCGTCAAGGCCGCACTGAAGAGAGCACGCCAGGCTCGTTGATATACCAGAAGAAGCGGCAAGAGCAACCCCAGTTGCGGCTTGAGCAGCAACAGCCCTAAGAAAATACCGCTCTTGTACGGGTGGCGCTCCAGGGTCAGCAGCATGGCGGCACCTAATGCCGCCGTGACAAACCCGTTTTGCCCCAGAATCAGGTTGTACCACAGACCAGAAAACCCCAGCACCCCCCACCAAAGACTAGGGACCGAGCCCAAACGCCGGATAACCCGATGGATCACTAGCAGATAAATGGAAAGCGTCACGCCCATGAAGAGCAGATCGCTGTGAAAGGGCGCAAGCCTGGCCAAGGGGCTGAACAACAGAAGCACAAAGGGGGGATAAAACCATCCGTATCCCCCCTCGGCCACTGAAAAATGAAGAACCTGTTGCAACACGAGATGCAGCTGGTGCACATCGTAAGCCCGCTCCGGGTGGCCCTGAAGAGTCAGGCTGGCCGCGGCCCAAAATACAGCAAAATCAAACAGCGGGGTGTATCCCTCAGCAGAGACCAGGGTTGAATGACCCAGGATTCCCGCAAATAAAATCAAGGCGACCAGTACGGATGCGCGGGCATACAACAGGCAGCGGGCTGCGCTCCAAATCCCCACTTTGGCCTGCTCCCGAGGAAAGGCCAGGGACCTCCAGTAGCGGTTTACAGGGATGCAAAGTCGGTTCATCACCCGGTCAGCGCATCGGAGAAACAGCGCGGCAAGCAACAGGTACGGGCATTATCAGTGCCGCTCGGCAGCGGAGTCGGAAACCGTACCCGTGGAACGTTTGACGCTGTCCACGGCGGGGGCGATGATCAGAATGAAGAGAATGGGGAAAATTAACAGGATCAGCGGCAACAGAATTTTGGTGGGGATTTTGGCGGCTTGCTCCTCAGCCTCCAGACGACGGGACAAACGCAGGTTTTCGGAATGAATGCGCAGGGAGTCTGACACGCTGGTGCCAAATTTTTCCGCCTGGATCAGCGTGGACACCAAGGCATCCACCTCCGGGATTCCGGCGCGCATGGCCAGATTGGCCAAGGCCTGATTGCGCTGGGAGCCTGCACGCTGTTCCAGGGCCACCAAATGGAGTTCATCGGACAGCGCCTTGCTCCGGACTTGCATTTCCTCACCCACACGCCCAATGGCCACATCCAGGGTCAACCCGGCTTCCACACAAATGCGCATCAAATCCAGGGCATCCGGAAAATTGGTACGCAAATCCTTGCGCCGGCGCTTGACCAGGAAGGACAAAATGACGTTGGGCGTCATGTACCCCAGCGCCGCCAGCACAAACAGATAAAAAACGAACATCTGAGCCCCTGGATTCAGGGCGGGAATCAATGAATCGACGGCCACGAACAGCAAGGGAAGAACGAAGGTGAGGACTGTCTTCATGCCCAGGTAGATTTTGCCGGCCATTTCGGTGCGAAACCCGGCAGACAGCAAATCCCGGCGCAGGGGCGAAACATCCCAGGATTGCTTGGGCTGGGCAAATCTGGCCAGGGGTGAAATATTCTGCTTGAGAAAACTGTGCGCCCCCTGCACGAGACCACCCCCATCGCCATACACGCGCCTATCCTCAGCAATCAGCTTGTTGAGGCGCGCAATGGCAGAAGGTTTGAAGAGTTGCTGCAGCACATAGGTCAACAGGCCCACCACCACCCCTGCCGCGATCAAAAAACCGATGAGATAGACTGTGCTAATCATGGTTCATAATTTGATGGTGGTGATTTTTCTGATCCACAGGGCACCCATCACCAACATCAGCCCCATGAATTTGAGCACCGACAGGCCACCCGTATCGGCCGACCAGAAATAGTCGAGGTAGGAGGGATTGACCGCCATCATGAGCCCCGCAAAGGCAAAGGGCAGCCCGCCCAGAATCCAGCCCGACAAGCGGCCTTCGGCCGACAACACCTTGATGGTGCGCCGCATTTTCAGGCGCTCCCGAATCAGTTTGGCAAGATCCTGAAGCAGACTGCTCAAATTGCCCCCGGTTTCGGATTGAATCAGAATGGCGATGGCAAAAAATCGCATATCCACACTATCCACCCGATTGGCCAGGTTCAAAATGCTGTCGCGGACCGAAGCCCCAAAACTGATTTCTTCCGACGTGGTGCGAAACTCCACACAGATGGGCTCCGGGCCTTCCTGGCCAACCGTATACATGGCACTGGAAAAGGCATGTCCTGCCCGCATGGCCTGGGACAGCATGGCCAATGCGTCAGGCAGCTGAACCTCGATTTTATTCATGCGCGAGCGGTGCATCAGGCGCAACACCAACAAGGGCAGAGCGGCTGCAACCAGGGTGTACACGACACTCAAGGCAGGATCCAGCAGCAGGCCCACTACCAACCCCAGCAGGGCACATAACGCCATAGCCCGAAGCGCCTGCTCCACGGTGTAGTGTTTGCCGGATTG
>DAIDKJ010000043.1 GCA_027450105.1 Ferrovum sp. | reverse complement strand
TCTGGCCTATGCAGCCGCATTCATCACCTATCAAGGGGCCCGTTTTATCCTGGGGTGAGCCTGCACGCAAAGCCCAAACCGGATTACACTGCCACATCGCATACTGGAGAGATTCGTCATGCCCTGGGATTCATGGATTGCCCTTGCCCTCGTGGCCTTTTGCGCCCTGTGGGTGGTGCGTCGCCTTGCGGGCCGTGCCCATTGCGGCGGCGCTTCGGGCTGCAAGACCTGTGCCGGCAAGGCCTCGGGTTCCAATCCCGCCGCTGGTGCTGTCACGGCCCCCGGTTCCGGCCCTGCGGCGCCCTGTGGCGCAGTGCCACCACCGGGCTCCCACGGCCCATGAGTCTTGCGGGCGCCAAATGCCGGAATCCTGCGGTTGCGGGCGACTTGCCATGCCCGAGCTTCCCGAAGTAGAGGTGACCCGCCTGGGGTTGGAACCCCATGTGACGGGTGCCAAAATCCTGGAACTGGAGGTGCGTCAACCCCGGTTGCGTTGGCCGCTGTTGGCCGATTTGGGGCAGCGCTTGGCCGGGCAGCGTATTTTGCGCCTGGAGCGGCGGGCCAAGTATTTGCTGCTGCATACCCCCGCAGGGGCTTTGATCATTCATCTGGGCATGACCGGTAGCTTGCGGGTGTTGACCCAGGCGCGTGTGCCAGGACCTCATGATCACGTGGATCTGGTGCTGGAGCAGCAGGGGCAGCGCCAGTGGCTGCGCTTCAACGATCCGCGGCGTTTTGGTGCCATGCTCTGGCAGCCGACAGGGCAGGCCATTGTGGGCGCCCCGCCGGTGCTCGATACGCTGGGCCTGGAGCCCTTTGACGAGCGCTTTGGGGGAGCCTGGCTGTATAGTCACACACGTACCCATGCGCTGGCCATCAAACCGCTTCTGCTGGCAGGACGAATCGTGGTGGGCGTGGGCAACATCTATGCTTCTGAAAGCCTGTTTCGCGCCGGCATCCATCCGCAGCGCGCTGCCGGCAGGATTGGCGCGGCGCGTTACGAGGGCCTGGCCCAAAGCATTCGGGAGGTGTTGCAGGAAGCCATCACTGCGGGGGGAAGTTCCTTGCGCGACTATGTGAACGCGCAGGGAAAAACCGGCACGTTTCAACAGGTCCATCAGGTGTATGCCCGTGAGGGTCAACCCTGTCTGCGCTGCCAGCGCCCCATCCGGCAGATCCGTCAAGGGCAGCGCTCCACGTGGTTTTGTTCCCATTGTCAGCGTTGAGTCCCCGCCCATGAGCGATCTGTTTTCCCATACCCCGCAAGCGCCCTTGGCCGAGCTGCTGCGCCCCAAAAGCCTGGAGGAAGTGATTGGGCAAACGCACCTGTTGGGCCCGGGCAAACCCTTGCGCCTGGCCTTCCAGTCGGGCAAGCCCCATTCCATGATTCTTTGGGGCCCCCCCGGGGTGGGCAAGACCACCCTGGCGCGCCTCACGGCCGCGGCGTTCCAGTGCGTCTTCATCGCCTTGTCGGCCGTGTTTTCCGGGGTCAAAGACATCCGCTCTGCCATGGAGCAGGCCGAGCAGAACCTGGCGCTGGGCAAGCACACCATTCTGTTTGTGGACGAAATTCACCGCTTCAACAAGTCTCAACAGGATGCGCTGCTGCCCTATGCGGAAAGTGGTCTGGTCACCTTGATTGGGGCCACCACCGAAAACCCCTCCTTTGAAGTGAATTCAGCCTTGCTCTCGCGGGCGCAGGTCTATGTCCTGAAGTCGCTGACTGACGAAGAATTGAAGTTTCTTCTTGTCAGGGCTAAAAAAGCTCTGGGTGACTTGGAATTTGAAGACAAGGCAGTTGATACCATCATTGGCTATGCGGACGGCGACGCCAGACGCCTTCTCAACCTGTTGGAGCAGGCGAGTATTGCGGCCCAGGTCTCTGGCATCACCGCCATCACGGCGGATTTTCTGCATCAGGCCCTGACCTTGAATGTGCGGCGCTTCGACAAGGATGGGGATAACTTTTATGACCAGATTTCGGCACTGCACAAGTCGGTGCGAGGTTCGCATCCGGATGCCGCCCTGTACTGGCTGACAAGAATGCTGGATGGTGGTGCCGATCCGCGTTACCTGGCGCGCAGAATCGTACGCATGGCCTGGGAAGACATCGGGCTGGCTGATCCCCGGGCCCTGCAGATCGCCAACGATGCCGCAGCAACCTACGAGCGGCTGGGTAGCCCTGAAGGGGAGCTGGCTCTGGGGCAGGCGGTGATTTATCTGGCGGTAGCGGCCAAGAGCAATGCGGGATACAAGGCCTACAACCAGGCCATGGCGTTTGTGAAGCAAGACCAAAGCCGTGAAGTGCCCGTGCATCTGCGCAACGCGCCCACCAGGCTGATGCGGGAACTGGGCTACGGGCATGCGTACCGCTATGCCCATGATGAACCAGACGCTTACGCAGCAGGGGAAACCTATCTGCCGGAGGGAATGGCCGAGCCGGGTTGGTATCAGCCTGTACCCAGGGGACTGGAACTCAAGATTGCCGACAAGCTGGCCCAACTAAAGAAGCGGGATGAGGAGGCCGGTGGGCAATGAACGCCTGTGCAGTCTGTGGGAGGACCGCAACGGGCCCTTGAGGGCGCGCACACGGGGACAAAGTGGCGTGGTTTCCGGTATAATGCCGGCTGTTATGTGGTTTTGATTTTCAGGGTTTGCGAGCGTAGCTCAGTGGTAGAGCATCGCCTTCACACGGCGGGGGTCGGGGGTTCGAAACCCTCCGCTCGCACCAAAAAAATCAATCGTCGGTAGAAGATCGGCCTGCCTGCTGCCGGCAAACTTTGACCGGTGGAGCTTTTCAGGGGTGACATTCTGGTGCCGCACTTGTGCAAATTACTGGACAAGTCGCTATGGAGATCAACCTCTCTGGCTTCTGGTCACGTCGCATCGGCGACGTGAATCCACTGTGGTCCATACCATCGAAGACGACAACCTGGCCATCGTCGCCGGCCGCTATCACTACGATTTAGCCCCAGACCCCATTTTTAGAAGCATCTCCCGCCATGGGGGAGGCCTCTCCCCCCAAAGCCTCGATCAGGTCGGGCAGCAGGCGCGATAGTTCACCACTCATGAGGGCCAGATCGCTGTCGAAGGCTTCTTGTGCGTCCTCGGAGTTGGTTTCGAGGGTGCCGATGAAGGCCACGCGTTTGAGCTGAAAGGGTTCGTGCAGGACGAAGGAAATTTTGTCGGCCCAGGTCAGTGCCAGCCGGGTGACTTCGTTGCCGGCGCTGATGTGATGGCGAATGCCTTCGGAATCCAGGGTGTGATGGGCATAGCGCACCTTGGCACGCTCGTCGTCCCGGGCCCGCAATTCACAGTCGCGGTCCACGCTGAACACCGCCGGCAGGTCATTGCCCGCCAGCCATCCCGTCATGGCCGCCAGCGGGGAGTGCACGGTTTTGATGGGGGTGGCCAAAAACTCTACCCCGGTTTGGCGCAAGGTGGTCAATAATTCATCGGCCTTGGCCCCGGTGGCGCTATCCACCACCAACCAACCCCCCGTTGGGTCGATCCAGGCGGCAGTGCGCTGTCTGACTACAAAGGCCCGTCGTAGTAATTCTGCGTGGACCGCAGTCTTGATGTCCCGCAACTGTTTTTTGCTGGGTTGATACCCCTGTTCTTCTTCAAAAATTTTGGCTTGGGCGGCGGTATACTGCGTGACGACCGTGCCCGGCAGCAGTTTTTTTTCAATCCCCAGGGTGATGAGCATGTGGCCCGCCAGACTATGGGCCAAGCGCTCGTCCTGGGGGCACACCCAGCCCAGGCTGTGGGTGTCGCCGCCCAGGCATTCCTGCAAGGGGCGCCGAGCCAGGTGTTCGTGGAGTGCGGCGGGGGTGAGGTGCCACTGGGTGAGGCGGAATACCTGAAGGTTTTTAAACCACATGAGCGCAATCCAAAAACCCTGATTTTACACCACGCCATCCCCTGCCCGGTGCGACTGATTTTGCTCGAATACGAGTAAAATGTTCACGTCTTAAGATTGTTTTAATTTTTCCAGGTGATACTGGCAGTCTAGCCAATACGTATGACACGAGGTGAGCATGAACGACGTCTATGATCGCACAACCATTCGCTTCCACTGGTGGGTAGCCGGCATCATTCTGGCTCTCTGGACCTTGGGGCAATGTATCGATTTTTTCCCCAAGGGGGACGCGCGCATCATGGCCCGCAGTGTGCATATCACGCTGGGGGCGACGCTGCTGGTGTTATATCTGTTGCGTCTGCGCTGGCGCATGACAGGCGGCACCAAGCTGCCCCCGGCAGACCCGGGGGTGCCGGGCAAACTGGCCATTGGGGTGCATCACCTGCTGTATCTGTTGCTGGGATGTGTGCTGCTGGCAGGGCTTACAGCCGCATGGTTTCGGGGCGATACCTTGTTCAATGTGTTTCGTATTCCGGCGCTATTTCCTCCTGACGCTCCCTGGCGCGAGGACATCGTGGATGTGCACGGATTGCTGGCCAACAGCCTATTTGCCGTGGCACTGCTGCATGCCGCCGCTGCTGCCTGGCACCACATCATCAAAAAAGATCACGTGCTGCGCCGCATGTGGCCGGGCATCAAGCCATGAAGGCGCTGGCCTCTGGGTGCGCCACAGGCACCCAGTGGGACGGTAATCCCTCGCTGCAGGAGGCGGGGTTGGGCAGGCCCCAGGCCGCAAAATAAAACGGCAGTTGATTGGCTTCGGCGGCCACGCCGTCTTCCCGGCGATCCCCCACATACACGGTGGTGGACCGGGGCAGATGGTGGGCGTGCAGGATGTGGCCGATCAGGGCCGTTTTGTCAGGTTGGGCGGGGGTGCAGGAATCCAGGGCATACACGCCCTCAAAGCAGGCCTCCCAACCCAGGTGGGCAATGATCCGCTGGGTGGGCAAGGCCCGCTTGTTGGTGGCGATGAACAGCCGCACGCCCTGATTGTGCAAGGTGTCGAGCAAGGCCGGCACCCCCTCGAAGGCGGGGGTGCGCTGGGCACAGGTGGCGTCATAGCGGGTTTTGAAGGCTTGTGTGAGGGCTGCCAGCAGGACGGGGTCGCGGGAGCCCGATAGCACAGTCAATGTCTCGGCCAGGGTAGGACCGATGAGTCCGGGCTCTAGCGCCACCAGCGGGGTGACCCCGCAGTCCTGCAGGGCCTCGTGATAGGCGCTCAGAATGGCCGGTGCCGAATCCACCAGGGTGCCATCAAAGTCAAACAAAATGGCCGTCCAGCGGCCGCGAGCCTCAATCATTGGTGGCGTTGTGATCCTTCGCGCCCGGTTGGTAGGGGCGCAGGGCGGTGGCGTTGAGCACCCCGTTGGACAAGACCCCGATGATATCCAGACTTTGTCCATTGGTCACCAACAGGTTGCCGGTGGCCGGATCGAGCAGGTTGGGGTCGATGAAGGTGTTGGGCGTCCAGTTGACGGTATACACGGTGCCTGCTTCGTTGCCCAAGGTGAGTGTCAGGGTTCCCGACCCGGCGCCTGCGGACAGGTTGGAAATGGTGCCACGCAGATCGGTGACCGAGTCGCTGTTGCTGCCACTGCCAGGCGGTGGGCTGCACTGGATGCTGCTGGCCGTTACCGGTTGTCCGGGGGCAGAGGTGCCCAGCACATCCAAAGACACCAGAGCGCCGCTGTTCAAGCCACTGCAGCCCGTGTACTGGGTAGAGGTTGTGGTGCTGATGGCTGTGCCCTGCAGGGTAAAGGTCTGCACCACCGGGCCCGCCCAGTTGTTGGTGATGCCCTTGATTTCCATCGATTGCGTGTTGCTGGCGGCATTGGACAGGGTGACCACATGATCTTCGGTTTGATGGCTGGGATACAGCGCAGCCGCGTTCAAGCCATTGCCAGAGAGGGCGCCGGTTACGCGCACGTAATCGCCGTCCCCGATATTGCCCTGATAACTGCCGGGGAAGGCCACCAGCGTGCCCTGTACCAGTGCGGTGTTGTTGGTGGGATTATAGTTGCTGATGAGTCCGCTGAGCTGAGCCACGGATTGTCCGCTGGCGTTGGCGCTCAAGCTGGTATTGGTGATGGCGCTGGCCGGGACGATGCTCTGGCCCATGCCGGAATTGTTCCAGGCGTTGCGGGCCACCCAGGCCGACAGGGTTTGGCCCGTGGCCAGGGTGTTGGGCAATACACCCTGCAGGGTAATGCCCCCCGAGCTGGCCCCCGCGCCGGCATTGAGCGTGACCTGGCTGGCCGCGGCAGCGATGCTGGTGACGATGCCTCCCAGATGGACCGGGGCTGTGGCCGAGGGCGATGTAGCGGTGATTTCCAGGCGTGAGGCCACGAGAATCCAGGCATTATGCACGCTATCCAGGACCCAGGTGCCATGGGCTTCCACTTCGTTGCCGGGGCTCATCTGGCCCAGGCAACTGGCAATGGGAGCCGTGGCACTAAAGTTGGGGTTGACCAGCGTGCAGCCAGAAAGCACGGTAGTGATGCCCAAGGGGGTGTTGGCGGCAGTGGTCACGATACGCACCCACTGCCCGTCCACCTGGCCCCACCAGTCTCCGGTGGTGGCATCCAAAACCGGCGCCAAGGTCAAGGGCCCCGACAGCGCTGGCAACACCGTGACCGCCGTGGCATTTCCCGAGGCATCCAGGGTGGCCTGTACGCGGTCTCCCAGTTTGAGCAGGGCGGTGACGGCCTGACCGGCACTGTCTTCCTGATCCACCGTGGTGCTGGTGCTGGTGAGATATTCCGTCCCATCGATGAATACGCTGCCAAAGCCGGTCACCAACCCCTGAACCACGCCGGTTCCGCCGCTGCCCACGCCGGCGGAGTTGAGCACGGCGGCCACGCCGCCCCCGCCACAAGAACCCAGAACAGAGCAGAGCCCCAGTAGACCCAGTAGCCGAGCCAGTGGTTTGAGCGCAGGGGTGATGGAGGGTGCATTCATGAACAGCGACTCCTGGATAGGGGGGTGAGAGAAAAACCGGACATGGGTTAGGCCGGAGGCGGCGCTTTGCGCGACTTGCGTTTTTTGACGGGAACCGGATCGATCTGTATGGGCTCGGAATAGCAGAACATGCCCAGCCGGATACGTTGATCACCCCCCCGGGGTTCGTCATGATCGCTCAGCGGTGTGGCGGCCCGCAACATGGTTTGCAGGGCTTTGGACCAGAGGGAGGCGGCCAAGCGCTCCAAGGTTTTGATGGATTCTGGGGACAGGCCATCGGCAAACACGCTCTGTTCCAGAAATTTTCGGGGCCCGGGCAGGCTCAGATTATGCACCCCCGCGGCCAGGTGATCGGCGCAGCTGCCGGCAAACAGGTTGCCCGCCTCCACCGATTGGGGGTCCAGGATGAAGGCATCGCGACACAGTCGTACCTGATCCTTGAGGATGGCCCGTGGATGCACATCGTTGGAGACTTGCCGGGTGACGGCCTCGAAGGAGGGGGCCGCGCCCGCAAAGGGCAGGGACTCGGGCCATTCCAGGGTCATCCAGCGGGTGATGACCTGCGAGGGAACGGTGGGACGTCCCAGTTGTTCGCGCGTGACCTCGGTGGGTTTGCGTTCCTGGGTGGCCATGGATTCTTGCAAGGCTTTCACATCCTTGCGATGCAACCCCGAGAGCATGCTGATGGCGGAATCGTTTTGCTTGCCCCCCAGGCGGTCCAGTTCGTGCCGGGCCTGATCCAGAAATACCTGTTTCATGGCCGCGGAAAACTCCGGGTGACGCACCCCCGAACGCAGCAACCACAAAATGAGCGGCTGCATGACCACCAGCGCCTGTTGCAGAACCTGGTCGGCATGAAGTGCGGCAGAGGGAGAGGTTTCCATGAGGGGTATTATATGTGAAAAATTCACATAAATAAAGCGCCGCAGCGCCAAGCTCCCGGCTCACGCCAGCACCAGGCCTTAACTCGGCTTGGCACGGGGGCGACGGCACACCGGTAGCGCAGGAGCATCCTGCTGATCATAAACAATTTTTTGCTCAAAGGGAATCGCTCTCCGCAAAATGGTGTGTCAATGGCCTTCGAAGGCGCACAGGGAAAACACCGCATGCCCCAGGCCCTCCAGACGCTTGCGCCCCCCCAGTTCGGGCAGGTCGATGACAAAGGCGCATTCCACCACCTGAGCCCCCAACTGGGTGAGCAACTGGGTGGCGGCCTGGGCCGTGCCCCCGGTGGCCAGCAGATCGTCCACCAGCAACACGCGTTCGCCGGCCTGTACGGCATCCTGATGAATCTCCATGCGGTCGGTACCGTATTCCAGGACGTAGTCCTGGCCAAGGGTGGCTGCAGGCAGTTTTCCCTGTTTGCGCAAGGGCACGAAGCCGGCGCCCAACAGATAGGCCAGGGGGGCTCCCAGAATGAAGCCCCGGGATTCGATGGCGGCAATCTTGTGCAGTTCCTGATCGTGATAGCGTTTGGCCAGTTCCTGGATGGCCAGACGAAAGCCTACCGGATCCTTGAGCAGGGTGGTGATATCCCGAAACTGAATGCCCTCGCGGGGATAGTGGGGGATGGTCCGGATCAGGGATTGGATGGGCATGTCAACACTCCAGAGGAATAAAGCGCAGAGGGATAAAGCGGCGGTGCCGGTGAAAGTCTACTCCAGTGGTTGCGGCCAGCGGTAAAAATACGGCTCATGGGGATCAGGGCGGGTGCGGAAGCGTTTATGCCCCCAGTAGTACTGGGAGGGATGCAAACGGGCCTGGTGCTCGATGAACTGGTTCATGCGGGTCAGATCCGCCATCAGGTCGTTGCTGGGGAAATCGTGCCAGGGCGGAAAAAATTCCACTTCATAGCCGCCATGATGCGGCAACTGATGGCAAGCGCAGGGAATGACCACAGCACCCGTGGCTTTGGCCAGCCAGGGCAGGGTGGGCACCGTGGCCGTGGGAATGCCAAAAAAGGGAACGAAGAGGGAGTCCTTGCCCCCAAAATCCATGTCGGGCAGAAAATACAGGTTGCGCCCTTCCTGAATGGCCCGCAGGAGAGGGCGCAGGCCCTTTTTGCGTTCCAGCATGACCACATCGCCCAATCGTTCCCGGGCGGCGCGGATATGCTGGTCAATGAGGGGGTTCTTGTGCGGCGTAAAAAACCCCACGCCCTTGAAGGTCATGCCCATCACAGCCCCCTGGACTTCCAGCCCCACCGTGTGGAAAGTCAAAAAGATGATGGGGCGCTGGAGGTTTTGGGTGTGTTCCAGATGCTTGAAACGTACCAGGGCACGGATGCGCGCTTGCGAGCCCCACCACAGAATGCCCAGTTCCAGAAAACTGCGAATCAAGGCTGCCAGATGGGCCCGGGTTAGCTGATTGCGGGCGCTCAG
>DAIDKJ010000042.1 GCA_027450105.1 Ferrovum sp. | reverse complement strand
GGTCCATGTGGATCACGTAATCTGCCCCAGTGAGATTGAGCCCAACTCCGCCCGCTTTCAGGCTGATGAGGAACAAGTCCCCTTCTCCCTCCTGGAACGACTTGACCCGGCGCGAGCGCTCGGCGGAAGGGGTTGATCCATCCAGGTATTGGTAGTGAATGCTTCGCTCATTCAATGCATTACGAATGATTTGCAGAAAATCCACGAATTGACTGAACACCAGCGCCCGATGTCCGCTTTCCCGCAGTTCCTCCACAATGTCCAGGAGCGTGGTGATCTTTCCGGAGGCCCAGGTACGATCCGCCAAAATGAGTGAGCCATGACAACAGGCCCGGCGTAATTTCATGATGCCCGCCAGCACCCGAATGCGATTGGGTTGATCTTCTCCCGAAACCGTCACACTCTCCAGGGCTTCCAGGCGCACCGCCTCGTACATGGCGCGTTCCTGGGGATTGAGATCGAGCGTCAGGGTTACCTCGGTGCGTTGCGGCAACTCCGAGAGGACCTGCGATTTTGTGCGGCGTAGCACGAAGGGTTGAATGAGCCGGCGCAGGCGTTCGCGTGCTTCGGCATCGCTGTTTTTCTCGATGGGAATGGCGTAGCGATTGGTGAAGGAATCCAGCGATCCGAGCAGGCCAGGGTTGATGAAACGAAACAGGTTCCAGAGTTCTCCCAGATGGTTTTCGATGGGGGTGCCCGTGGTGATCATGCGAAATTGGGCGTTGATCTTCATGGCCGCCTGGGAGCGTTTGGTGCCTGCGTTCTTGATGGCCTGGGCTTCATCCAGCACCACCGTGGCCCATTCGGTTTCTGCCAGGGATTCGGTTTCCTGCTGAAACAGGGTATAGCTCATGATCACCAGATCATGGGCATCGGCCTCGAAGGCACGGCGCTCGCGCGATCCATTGGTGATCCAGCGGACCTTCAACGAGGGCGCAAATTTGGCGGCCTCGCTTTCCCAATTACCGCAAACCGAAGTGGGAGCCACCACCAGAGCCGGCCCCAGGCTCGCCCGATAGAGCAACAAGCACAGGGTTTGCAGCGTTTTGCCCAACCCCATGTCGTCCGCCAGGCAAGCCCCGGCTCCTGACTGGGCATGGCGCACCAACCATTGAAACCCTGCGATTTGGTAGTCACGCAAAGTGGCGTTCAAGGTTTTGGGGATATCCGGTTGCCACAGCGTCAAGGCTTCGCGCCGTTCCAAGAGGGCACGCCAACCCGGGTCTGTGACGGTGCCCTCATTGGCGGTCACGATCTTTGCCAATTGCTCGGCAGCCAGGGCGTGAACACGAATCAATTGGTCATCGAGTTCGGAGAGCCCGCCCAGATCGCGCACCCGTTGCAGCAGTTGTTCGCTCAGGGCCAGATATTGCCCATCCTTCAAGGCTACAAACCTGGTGCCCGGCGTTGCCGCAGCCTGCATCAAGTCCCGCAGGGCAACTACCATATCCTGGTCTACCACCACGTTGCCATTGACTTGCAGCCATTCTCCCTGGGACTCGATTTGCAGTGCCAGTTGATGGCTATGCGCTTCACCGCGAATTTTGATGACCTCCCCCTGGGGCCAGCGCAACTGCACTTGCGGTGCCATTTGACGCAAGGCAATGAGGAGTTCGCAGGCCATGGCCGGGTTGATGCTGTGGCCATGATAGGGATGCTCGGCGGGCTTGATCCAGGGGCGACACACCTGAAAGATCTGCTCGGTCGTGGCCCGTTCTGCGGCCAGATCCCGCAGCACGCCCCGTTGAATGACGCCATCCCAGGTGGGTTCGCCCAGAAACTCCGGCCCATGGCCTGGTGTGAAGGCGGCTCCTCGGTCGCCCTGGGGATAGACCATGAGTTCCAGCTCCAAGCCCTGGGGGGCTGGGGACAGCAGTGCATGCACCTGATCGGAGGCCGGCAGGAATTCGATGTTTCCGCCGCCAATGTCGGAGCGTACACAAAAGCGCTGGGACAAGGCCTCCATGGTTTTTTTCAGGCGTTCCTCGGCCGATCTGGGAAAAAACAACCCTTCATTGCCAATGATGCGCAAGACCTTTTCCTGATCGCTCCCCAGTTCGTAAATTCTGAGACGATGGCGCGTTTCACGCATCAGCAGGTAGCGGCATTGCTCACCAAAAGTGGGATACAGCCGTAGATGAAACTGATGGCGCTCCCGGGTTAAAATGATTTCTGGCTGGCCTTGCAACAACTGGACCGACTGTTTGGGTTCGTGGGCCCAGAACAAGTGCGGGTGATCTACCAGCAAGGCGATGGCGGCCATGCATTCCACACGGCGTTCCCCTCCTCGTTTGGAAGCGTCCAGCTGCCGGATCATGGCAATGACTGCCCGGTCCTGATCGGTCAGCCCCTCCAGATCCTGTTGTGCGGTGAGCATGCGGTTGATCGTAACGGTTTTGCCCAGGTTCCAGGCCTGCCCTGGCCCGCGTTTTTGTTCCCGGGCTTCCAGCAAACACTGGCCACTGTCTATCGCGGGGGTCAAAAACCAGGCAAAACGTGTGTTGCGCGCCGAAGGGGAAACCTGCTCGAAATCGCTCTTGAGTCGATCCAGTGCGCCCAAGGCCCGTTCCCACAAGGGTTGGCGGCGAATGACATCCAGCAGGGTGGTGGTGCCCATTTCGTAGTGATAGCGTTGTGCCCGCTCGGCACAACTGGGTAGATTCATTCTCCCCAGCAGTTCCAGGGCTTCGGCAGCAATCCAGCGATATCCCTGAGACTCGGCCTTACGCGCCAACTGTTGCATGCGCTCCAGATCCACCCGCTCGCCGGCGCCATCGATCCACCAACTGGACAGGCCGCGAAACATGGCTCCATACACGTCACGCTCCAAGGCGGCCTCGGTGCGTTGTTCCTCGCTGGTGGCCGCTGCCTCCACCGATTGGGTGGCACGGGCCACATGCCCCAGGCAGGCGTACACCGACAGAATGGGCGAGCCTCCCTTCATGACGGCGGCAATGTGGTTGGAAGCACGTTCCAGTTGTTTGGGGTCGCCGGTGGCAATCAAGGCTGCCACATAAGCCATGCCACTCCAGCCAGCCATGCCCAGTTTGCGTAAATCCTGGGTTTTTTTACTCTCCTTCAAAAAGGTGTCAAAGGTCTTCAAGGCCTCTACCATCTGACCCCGAAGAACCTGAGCCAATCCCAGTACAGGGGTGACCGCGGTGCTGTTGGCGGTTCGTGACAATTGGATGGCATCATCCACGTGGCCCCGCAGAATCATGGGCTCACACAGGATGGTGGCAAACCACGGGCGTTGTTCCTCGGGCGCCACACGGGCCCGATCGCGCAACCAGCTCATGGGGCCGGCACAGGATTCGAGGCGATTGAGCCGCACGGCCAGCAGGGTGGCGGCCACTGTGAGCGCAATGTCTGCCGGCAAGCGATCCAGTTGTGCGCCCTGGAACGGATTGTCGAACAGAGTGAGGTAAGGGTTTTTGGAACGCCATTCGGCCGAAAAATAGCTTTGAATGGTCTGGGCCAGTTTGCTGAAATCGTCAAAACGCCCCGCATACAAGGCCAGACGCAGATCCCGAACGCCTTCATTGAATTGGCGTACAAAATAGCCATAGCGATAGTCGGCAATTTTGAAAACGCTGCGGATGGCATTCACCATGGGTTCGATCTGCTCGCTCCCCAACAGCTGGCGCGCCAGAGTTTCGGCCTTGAGCGGCTCACAACACAGCCTGGTTCCCTGAATCTGCAACTCGCCCGCGGCCACCAAGGCGTCGATGGCTTCCGCCAAGGAGGCACTGTTCCAAGGGGTACCCTGTGCATCGCAGGTCTGGGCCAGTTCCAGGCATTGCAGGAGTTGCCCGCGCGAAATTGGCAGATAGGCCAGCGACACCATTTGCAGCAGTGCCAGCGGTGCGGCACCGTGCTGTGTCTGTTCTTGGCAATCGGGTTCTAGGTCGTGGTCCATTACACTCACTGTCATTCCTGCACAGCTGGTTGATCATGCCCGCAAGTCGCATCGTGGCGCTGCATTCCACCAGTCGCGCCATTTTGGCGCAGCGCAGCATCGCGGTTACCTGCATCACCCGGATAACGTCAAAATTTATCAGGTTTGCATTACTCGGATCATGACACAGGCCAATTCTCTCATTCTAATGCGAATGAGCCATTCCTGTCACACATGCCGGCTATTCAAAGTTTTCGCGGTATCGAGCGCGCACCCGGAATTGTCTGCCCCCGTAAATCTGGCTGGATGTGATCGAACTCCATTAGAATGACCCATTGTGTGGGTTCTAAAAGAGTGTGTGGCGTTTTCAGGAGATTGGGAGTCATGGGCGAAGCAGTCATTGAAGTGGATGATGTATGGTTTGGCTACGGGGATCGTCCGGTTCTGAAAGGGGTCAACTTGACCCTGGAGAGCGGCAAGATTTCCGCCATTCTTGGTACCAGCGGCTGCGGAAAAACCACTTTACTCAAGCTGATCGCCGGACAACTGCGTCCCCAACGGGGGGCTGTGCGCTTCAGGGGGCGTGTGGTGCACACCATGAATGACCGGCAGTTGTATCAAATGCGCCGGGAAATGGGCATGATGTTTCAGATGGGGGGGTTGTTCAGCGATCTGAGCGTGTTTGACAATATCGCCTTCCCCTTGCGTGAGCATACGCATTTGCCCGAATCCATGATTCGCGACCTGGTGCTGATGAAATTGCAGGCCGTGGGGTTGCGTGGTGCCCGGGATTTGTTCCCCACCGAATTATCCGGGGGCATGAACCGTCGGGTCTGCCTGGCACGCGCCATTGCCATGGACCCCAGTGTCACCATTTATGATGAACCCTTTGCCGGACTCGATCCCATTTCACTCAACGCCGTGGCGCGCCTGATCCGGGAACTAAATGACTCGGCGGGTATCACATCCCTGGTTGTTACCTACGACATCAGCGAGTCTTTGAAGGTGGTGGACACGATCTATCTGCTGTCCGAGGGTGTGATCGTCAGTCAGGGAGCTCCCAAGGCCTTGAGTGAAAACCGGCAGGATGCCTGGGCTTGGCAGTTCATTCATGCCGAGCCGGATGGACCTGTGGCCTTCACACTGCCTGCCGCGCCCCTCATGCAGGATTTTCGTTTGACCCAACCGACCAGTCGCTCTGCCAGCGGCGCGTAACGCGAGGACCATGACATGACGTTTTTCTCTGGCAGGCCCGGACGCAAGGGCCTGTTTCTGTTGCTTGCCCTGGCTCTGGGGGGGCTGCTCTATCGCCAGTTGCAACCGTCGGGTGGGCCCATGGCACCATCGGGCACGGCAAGCCCTGCGGGGGCTCGTGCCGGCGCCACTCCCACCCACGGGGGAGGCCCTGGACGCAGTGCGCCCGTGTCCATTGCCACGGTTAAAACCACAGATTTTCCCGTGTGGATGACGGGCCTGGGTACCGTCACCCCCGTCTATACCGTGACGCTGCATTCCCGCGTGGACGGTGAAATGATGAAGGTTCACTATACGGAAGGGCAAAAGGTCAAAGCCGGTGACTTGCTGGCCGAACTCGACCCGCGTCCGTTTCAGGTTCAGCTGGAACAGGCCCAGGGCCAATTGGCGCACGATCAGGCCCTGCTGGATAATGCCCGCCTGGATCTCAAGCGCTACCAGGTGCTGGTTACCACAGGAGCAGTGCCGCAACAGCAACTGGACACCCAGGTGGCATTGGTTGCCCAGTACCAAGCCTCGGTGCTCTCGGACCAGGGGCAGGTGGATAATGCGCGCTTGCAGTTGGTGTATTGTCGGATCATTGCCCCGGTCTCGGGGCGTTTGGGGTTACGCTTGGTGGATCCCGGCAATATCGTCCATGCAGCCGATACCACCGGCATGGTGGTGTTGACGCAACTTTCTCCCATCACGGTGATTTTTCCCTTGCCCCAGGACGCTCTGCCCGATCTTCTGGCGGGCCTGAAAACTCCCGGCGGTCTTCTGGTGGAGGCCTGGGATCGCAGCAACACCCAACGGCTGGCACTGGGCCATCTGATGACCATCGACAATCAGGTGGATGTCACCACCGGCATGGTCAAGTTGCGCGCCGAATTCCCCAACAAGGACGAGCAACTGTTTCCCAACCAATTCGTCAATGCCCGTATTCGCGTCAACACCTTGCCCAATACCCTGTGGATTCCTGCGGCAGCCGTGCAGCAAGGCAATCAAGGGCCCTACGCCTATGTCGTCGGAGCCGGGCAACGGGTTTCGGTGCATGCGCTCAAGGTGGGGCCGCGCGATGGTGACCGGGTTGCCATCCTGTCCGGATTGAAGGCCGGCGAACAAGTGGTCACAGATGGGGTGGATAATCTGCGTGAAGGAATCACCGTCACCGTCTCGCCCCGAGACACCGGTGTGGGCATGCAACCTTGAATTTTTCCAGATTGTTCATCGAACGTCCGGTGGCCACGGCATTATTGATGTTGGCCATGGTG
Source organism: Ferrovum sp. (assembly GCA_027450105.1). GTDB lineage: Bacteria > Pseudomonadota > Gammaproteobacteria > Burkholderiales > Ferrovaceae > JAJZHV01. The sequence goes on along the minus strand of DAIDKJ010000042.1, from coordinate 3,386 downwards.
CTCACCGGACTCATTGCCTGGCGCCTGTTACCTCTGTCGGCCTTGCCCGAAGTGGACTACCCCACCATCGAGGTCACTACGCTCTACCCCGGTGCTGGCCCGGAAGTCATGACCTCCATGGTCACTGCCCCGCTGGAGCGTCAGTTTGGCCAAATGCCCGGACTGACCCAGATGAACTCCACCAGTTCGGGGGGGGCCTCGGTCATTACCTTGCAGTTTGCCTTGAGCATGTCCCTGGATGTGGCGGAACAGCAGGTGCAGGAGGCCATCAATGCCGCCGGTACCTTCCTGCCCACCGATTTGCCCATGCCCCCCCTGTACAACAAGGTGAATCCGGCTGATGCCCCGGTATTGACACTGGCCGTGACCGCCGATCACATGACCCTGCCCCGCCTGCAAGACTGGGTGGATACCCGCTTGGTGCAAAAAATTTCCCAACTCCCCGGTGTGGGCATGGTGAGTATGGGTGGTGGCTTACGTCCGGCTGTGCGCATTCAGGTCAACCCCGGAGCCGTGGCGGTGCGCAATCTGGGATTGGAGGATGTGCGCACGGCCATCGTCAACAATAACGTGAATCTGCCTAAAGGCAGTTTTGACGGCCCACAGCGTTCGGCCGTGTTGGAAGCCAACGATCAGATCCGCTCGGCCGAAGACTATCGGCAAATCATCATCACCTGGCAAAATGGCGCGCCAGTGCGGGTGGGCGATGTGGCCCAGGTTTTGGAGAGCAGCGAAGATGCCCATCTGGCCGCCTGGAAAAATGACACCCCTGCCGTCATTGTGAATATTCAGCGGCAACCCGGGGCCAATGTCATCGACGTATCCAATCGCGTCAAGGAATTGCTTCCGCAATTGCAACAGTCGCTCCCTCAAAGCGTGCACATCGACCTGCTGGTGGATCGCACCACCACGATTCGTGCTTCGGTACACGAAATCCAGTTTGAACTGCTGCTGGCCATTGCCTTGGTGGTCATGGTGATTTTCCTGTTTTTGCGCAACCTGCCGGCCACACTCATCCCCAGCATCGCCGTTCCGGTGTCGCTCATTGGTACCCTGGGGGTCATGTATCTGGCCGGTTTCAGTATCAATAACCTCACCCTCATGGCGCTCACCATTGCCACCGGCTTTGTGGTGGATGACGCCATTGTCATGATCGAAAATATTTCCCGTTACCTGGAACAGGGCGAGTCCCCCATGCAGGCCGCCCTCAAAGGCGCGCGGCAAATTGGGTTCACCATCATTTCCCTGACCTTTTCCCTGATCGCGGTACTCATTCCCCTGCTATTCATGTCGGATGTGATTGGGCGGCTGTTTCGGGAGTTTGCCATCACGCTGGCGGTTTCCATTCTCATTTCCGCCGTGGTGTCCCTGACCCTGACCCCCATGATGTGCGCCCGCCTTCTCAAGCACCATCAAGGCACAGCGCGTGGCTGGGACCAGCGCCTGCAACAGCTGTTGGATCGCTTGATCGCAGCTTATGCGCGCGCTCTGGATGTGGTACTGGCCCATCAGGGCAAAACCTTGTGGGTTGCGCTAGGTACCTTTGCCCTTACTGCCGTGTTGTATGTGGAAATTCCCAAGGGGTTTTTCCCGGCTCAGGACACAGGCATCCTGCAGGCCATGACCGACGCGCCCCAAAGCATCTCCTTTGCCGGCATGGCCCAGCGCCAACAACAGGTTGCGCGGCAGATCCTGCAGGATCCAGCCGTTCAGAGCCTGTCTTCCTTCATTGGCGTGGATGGAGTCAACACCACCATTAACAGCGGACGGTTGCTGATCGGCCTGAAGCCCTTGTCCGAACGCGGTGCCGAGGGTTCTCTGGAACAGGTCATGGGACGGTTGAACCAGTCCTTGCAACAGGTGCAGGGGATTCGGGTGTTTTTGCAACCCGTACAGGACCTCACCATCGAAGACACCCTGAGTCGAACCCAATACCAAATGACCCTCAAAAGTGCGCGCTCTGCGGATATTTCCCAGTGGACCCCGCGCCTGGTCCAGCGTTTGAATGAACGTCCCGAATTGAAGGATGTGGCCAGCGACGTGCAGAATGAGGGGCGTCGCGTCTATCTGGATATCGACCGCGACAACGCAGCGCGCTTGGGTGTTACCGTGGCGGCTATCGACAATGTCCTCTATGACGCCTACGGTCAGCGCCTGGTTTCCACTATTTTCACCCAATCCAACCAGTACCGTGTGGTGCTGGAAACACTCCCCGATTTCCGCCAGCATCCACAGCAACTGGACGCCCTGTATGTCTCTGGCGCCAATAACGCCCAAGTGCCCTTAAGCCAGTTGGCCCATTTTTCCGAACGCCTGGGTCCATTGGCCATCAATCATCAAGGCCAGTTCCCCTCGGCCACCATTTCCTTCAACCTGGCGCCCGGCACTTCCCTGGGTCAGGGGGTGGACGCCATTCGCCAGGTCATGGCACAGATGGACTTGCCCCTGAGCATCGAGGCACGCTTTCAGGGAGCAGCCCGGGCATACGAAAAATCACTCTCTTCAACCCTGCTGCTGATTCTGGCCGCAGTCATCACCATGTACATCGTGCTGGGAGTGCTCTACGAAAGCTACATCCATCCCATCACCATTTTATCCACCTTACCCTCCGCCGGCGTAGGCGCCTTGCTGGCCTTGCGCTTGTCGCATAACGATCTGGGTATTCTGGGGATCATCGGCATCATCCTGCTCATCGGCATTGTCAAGAAAAACGCCATCATGATGATCGATTTCGCGCTAGAGGCCCAGCGTCAGCAAGGCTTTAGCGCCCTGGCCGCCATCCGCCAGGCCTGTCTGCTGCGCTTCAGACCCATTCTGATGACCACCCTCTCGGCCTTCTTTGCCGCTCTGCCGCTGATCTGGAGTCATGGGATCGGGGCGGAACTGCGCCGGCCTCTGGGCTTGACGCTGGCCGGAGGCTTGCTGGCCAGCCAGTTGTTGACCCTGTTCACCACACCGGTCATCTATCTGGCCATGGATCGGTTGGCCTCCCGGTTTCGCGCTCCATGAGTTTTACCTCGGTTTTCATCCGGCGCCCCGTTGCCACGACGTTATTGACGGCGGCCATTACGCTGGCCGGCATGGTGGGCTTCATGTTGCTGCCTGTTGCCCCCTTGCCCCAAGTGGATTTTCCCGCCATCAACCTGCAGGTTTCCTTGCCGGGTGCCAGCCCGGAAACCATGGCCTCCACCATCGCCACGCCCCTGGAACGCGCGGTTGGGCGCATTGCCGGCGTGGAAGAGGTTACCTCCAGCAGCACCACCGGAACCACCTCACTCAGCCTGGTGTTTGATCTGGACCGCAACATCGATGGCGCCGCCCGGGATGTCATGGCGGCCATCAATGCCGCCCGCACCTTGCTGCCTTCCAACCTGCCCTTCAACCCC
>DAIDKJ010000041.1 GCA_027450105.1 Ferrovum sp. | reverse complement strand
GTGCTTTTGGTGGCCCCCTTGTCGGGCCATTTTGCCACCTTGTTGCGGGATACGGTGCGTTCCTTTGTGCAGGACTTCGATGTCTATGTGACCGATTGGCGCGATGCCAGAAAGGTTCCATTGGCCCAGGGTGGGTTTCATTTTGACGATTATGTCTGTCTAATCCAAAGCTTTTTGAAATATCTGGGCCCACAAACCCATGTAGTATCGGTCTGTCAGCCCACGGTGCCCGTATTGGCCGCTGTTTCTCTGATGGCAGCTCAGGAGAACCCGGACCAACCGCGCTCCATGATCATGATCGGAGGGCCCATCGATACGCGTAAAAACCCCACTACGGTCAACGACTTCGCCAAGGCCCGTTCCTTGTCCTGGTTTGAAAACCGGGTCATCTACCGGGTTCCGGTAAAGTATCCAGGCTATTTGCGCCGAGTCTATCCCGGGTTTTTGCAGCACGCGGGTTTCGTGGCCATGAATCCGGGGCGTCATGTGTCTTCCCATCGGGACTTTTACCATCACCTGGTGGAGGGGGATGGCGAGAGCGCACAGGCCCACCGCACCTTCTACGACGAGTACAATGCGGTCATGGATCTGCCGGCAGAGTACTATCTGGAAACCCTAGACCGGGTGTTTCATCGTCATGCCCTACCTCTGGGAGAGCTGATTTCCTGCGGCGAGCGGGTGCGTCCCGAGGCCATACGGCACACTGCACTCATGACGGTGGAGGGGGAACTGGATGACATTTCCGGCAACGGTCAGACCGCTGCGGCCCAGGACCTATGCCGTGAGATTCCCCTTCGGCGACGACAACACCTGCAGGTGCCGCAGGTGGGGCATTACGGTGTCTTCAGTGGCCGACGGTTTCGCGAAGTGATTTATCCTCAACTGCGGGATTTCATCAACAGGATGGTATGAGTATGGCTGACAATAACGCGGCTCCCGATTTTTTGGAAATGTTCCAGAAAATGATCAACCCGATGGCTTTTCCCATGCAGCAAATCATGATGGCAGGCCTGAATCCCGAGGAATTGGATAAGAAAATCGGTGAATTGACCACGGTAAAACATTGGCTCAACACCAACGTGAGCATGCTGGAATTGACCATCAAAACCCTGGAGTATCAGCGCGCCCTGTTGACCCCGTCAGCGAAGGCAGGGGCAAAATCCCGAGCCACCGGAAGTTCCCCTTCAAAAACCACGGGAACCGCCTCCAAAGCCACGACTTCCACTCCTAAAGTTGGCGCTTCCGGCAATAAATCCGCGCCGAACAGTGCCCCATCTTCTGGGGCCTCACCCGCTGTGGAAAACCCCATGCTCAATCCGGCTCTCTGGCCCTGGTCCTTCATGGGGCTGGACAAGTCTGTGGAAGAGGTAATGAAAAACATCCCCGGGAAGAAACCGGAACCTAAAAAAACCTGAATACTTGTCCGCGCATTCCCCATGCCAGGTGCGTTCCGAACCAGCCTTGCGCCAGCAGGGGGTCTGGCGGACGGTTTGGTTTTTGACCGGAAGCTCATCCAAAGGGAGGCTTTCAGGCGGTCGTTGGCGAATGTGGACCCGCTCTATTTGTGCTCTCCTCAGTGTGGAGAATGCTTTAGTCCCTGATAAAAATGGACCAGCATACCGGCCGTTGCTCCCCAAATGAAGTAGTGCTTCCAGGCTATGGCAAAGTACCGGCGTAACTGCCCTTGCGGGGTGAGGTCTTGCTGCAGGATGTGACGCGATGGATCAAGAAACCAGGACAGTGGTGCCTCAAACACCTCGGCCACTTCAAAGGGGTCGCACTGCAGGCGAAAGGGTGGCGTCACCCAACCCACTACAGGCGTGACCCGAAATCCGGTGGGAATGAAGTAGTCCTGTAAATTTCCCAACACTTGAATATGGGCGGGGGCCAACCCCACTTCTTCCCGAGTCTCTCGCAAGGCGGTTTGTTGTGGTGAGCAATCTTGCGGGTCGCGCTTGCCTCCGGGAAAACTGATCTGCCCGGCATGGTCATTCAAGTGGTCGGTGCGTCGTGTAAGCAGAACCTGCAAGCCTTCACAGCGGGGGATCAAAGCGATCAGGACAGCCGCAGGGGTTGCATTATCACAGGCTTGAGAGCTCATCATGAAACGCCCGTCCAGGGGCATGGTGGGCCAGAGAACGGGGTCTTCCAGCGTAGATTTGATGCGCTGCGCAATCTCTGGTCCAGGAAGGGAATGATCCTGGACCAGAGATTGGAGCAGACTTTCAGCCATGCAGTAACGGCACGATCATCAGGGCGACGATATTGATGATCTTGATCATGGGGTTGACGGCCGGGCCTGCGGTGTCCTTGTAGGGGTCGCCCACGGTGTCTCCGGTCACTGCGGCCTTGTGCGCTTCCGAACCCTTGCCGCCAAAATGGTTGTCTTCGATGTACTTTTTGGCGTTATCCCAAGCGCCGCCGCCCGTGGTCATGGAAATGGCTACAAACAGGCCGGTAATGATGGTTCCCATCAATACGCCGCCCAGAGCACGCGCGCCCAACACCAATCCCACGACCAACGGCACCAGAACCGGCAGCAGGGAGGGGATGATCATTTCCTTGATGGCGGCCTTGGTCAAGAGGTCAACGGCACGGGTGTAGTCGGGTTTTTGGGTCCCGGTCATGATGCCAGGCATTTCCTTGAACTGACGTCTGACTTCCAGAACTACAGAACCGGCGGAACGCCCCACGGCTTCCATGGCAATGGCGGCAAACAGGTAGGGAATCATCCCCCCAATGAACAAACCAATGATGACCATGTGGTCGGAGAGATCGAACAGGGTTTTTTGCCCCAGCACACTCTCCAGATTATGGGTGTAATCGGCAAATAGTACCAGGGCTGCCAAACCGGCCGAACCAATGGCATAGCCTTTGGTCACCGCTTTGGTGGTATTGCCTACGGCATCCAGAGGATCGGTAATATCCCGAATGGCGGATGGCAGACCGGACATCTCTGCAATCCCTCCGGCATTGTCGGTAATGGGACCGTAAGCATCCAGCGCCACCACGATTCCGGCCATGGACAACATGGCGGTGGCTGCAATGGCAATGGCATACAACCCACCTAAGGCATGGGCCAGCAAAATGCCCAGACAGATCACCAGCACCGGTGCCGCCGTGGATTTCATGGAAACGCCCAAGCCGGCAATGATGTTGGTGGCATGTCCCGTGGTGGAGGCTTCTGCTACGGTTTGTACGGGCGCATATTCAGTGGCCGTGTAATACTCGGTGATTACCACGAGAGCAGCGGTGACGCCCAGACCAATCAGGGCTGCCAACCAGAGGTTCAGCGGGGAGATTCCGGCCGGATTGTTGGTCATCAGCATGGTGGTGATGGGATAAAAAGCCAGGGCCGCCAACCCACCGGCCACGATCAGACCACGGTAGAGGGCATTCATGATTTTTCCGCCATCCCGTGCTTTGACGAAATACGTGCCAATGATGGAAGAAATGATGGATACACCACCCAGAGCCAGAGGATAAGCCAGCGCATTACCGAAGCCTTTCATCACCAGTGCACCCAAAACCATGGTGGCAATCAAGGTGACGGCATAGGTTTCAAACAGGTCTGCTGCCATGCCGGCACAGTCCCCCACGTTATCCCCCACATTATCGGCAATGACCGCTGGGTTGCGGGGATCGTCTTCGGGGATGCCCGCTTCGACTTTCCCCACCAGATCGGCACCCACGTCAGCACCCTTGGTGAAGATCCCACCACCCAAGCGGGCAAAAATCGAGATGAGAGAGCCGCCAAAGGCCAACCCGACCAGGGGTGACACATCCACGTCACTACCCGCGGGCGTCATGGATTGCAACACGGCGAAGTATCCGGCCACTCCCAGCAATCCCAGGCCAACCACCAGTAACCCGGTGACAGCCCCCCCCCGAAAAGCGACAGCTAGTGCCGCATTCAAGCCCTCGTGGGCGGCCTGTGCGGTGCGCACGTTGGCCCGCACGGAAACATTCATGCCAATGAAGCCTGCTGCACCAGAGGCTATTGCGCCGATGGCAAAGCCGATGGCAGTGCGTAGTCCCAAGGCCGCAAGGATGACCACAAAAAGAATCACTCCCACGATGGCAATAGTGCGGTACTGTCGATGCAAGTAGGCTGTGGCGCCTTCCTGGATTGCCGCAGCAATCTCCTGCATTCGGGCATTCCCATTGGGCCTGGAATTAACCCATTTCCAGGATGTGAAGCCATAGACCAACGCGAGTACGGCACAAACCAGTGCAAACAGAACACCTTGCGACATTTTTATTCTCCCGGTAAAAAAACAAAAAATTACATCTTGAACTCACTCTTCAGCTTTTTAGGAACAGCACTATTTTTGAGGGTGACATAGTCCGGCAACCCTTTCTTGTAGGGAGGGTAATCCTCACCGGCAATGAGAGGTTCCAGATAACGGCGACATTTGGGGGTGATCCCGAACCCATCCGGAGTGATGAAGTCGGAGGGGAGCATTTTTTCCTGATTGGCCACCTCGGACAGGGGCACCATGCCCACAGACCAGCGGTAGGGCTTGCTGGATTCACGCACAATGGTGGGCATGACTGCGTTATGCCCCTTGAGGGCAAACTGAACAGCGGCTTTGCCCATGGCGTAGGCTTGAGCGACGTCCGTTTTGGAGGCGATATGGCGCGCTGCACGTTGCAGGTAATCGGCCACGGCCCAGTGATATTTGTACCCCAGATGCTCTCGAACCAGATTGGCAATGACCGGGGCCACTCCCCCGAGCTGTGCATGACCAAAGGCATCGCGCAGTCCGCTATCGGATAGAAACTGACCGTCCGGGCTGCGTAAACCTTCCGATACGGCAATGACGCAATAGCCTTTTTCTTCCACCGTCTGTTGGACGCGCTGCAAAAAAGCGGCTTGCTGAAAAGGGATTTCCGGAAAAAGCAGGATATGGGGGGCCTGTCCCGGTTTATCTGCAGCCAGTCCGCAGGCAGCAGTAATCCAGCCTGCATGACGTCCCATGACCTCCAACACGAAAACCTTGGTGGACGTGCGAGCCATGGAGGCTACATCGAAAGCGGCTTCGCGTGTGGAGGTAGCGACATATTTGGCTACCGAGCCAAAACCGGGGCAGCAATCCGTCAGGGGTAGATCGTTGTCGACGGTTTTTGGAATACCCACACAAATGATGGGGTAATCCAGCTGCTCTCCAATCAGGGAGACCTTATGGGCGGTATCTTGGGAGTCACCACCGCCGTTATAGAAGAAATAACGGATGTCGTGGGCTTTGAACACTTCGATCAGGCGTTCGTACTCTGCCCGATTCTCATCCAGACCCTTGAGCTTGTAACGGGCCGATCCAAAGGCTCCGGCTGGGGTATGGCGCAGGGCACGAATGGCTTCTGCAGATTCCTTGCCGGTATCGATCAGGTCTTCCTGCAAGGCTCCCAGAATGCCGTGGCGTCCGGCAAACAGTTTTCCGATTCGATCAGGAACCTTGCGTGCGGTTTCGATGACCCCACAGGCGCTCGCATTGATGACTGCAGTCACGCCACCAGATTGTGCATAAAATGCATTGGGCTTTTTGGCCATAGGTGCTCCTTGAGAGAAGCGCCAAGAACGGGTGGAACCAGTGGAGATCAACGCAGCAAGATGTGTCCTGCCCAATCAAACGCGCTTCAGGTGTAATGGATTTGTCGGCGTATGTTTTTGGTGAGGCTCCTCTGGTTGGTTCGGGTGCGGAAAACGTGGACCTCAGGGCGTCAGGGCTTTCATGATGGCCTCGCAAATCCCTTCCACGGGTCCGGTTCCTGCCACTTGAACATAGTGCGGCGCCTGGGTGTCTCCCGAACGTTCCCATTGGGCGTAGTAGTCCACCAGTGGACGCGTCTGCTCATGGTAGACCTGCAAACGTTTGCGCACGATTTCTTCACGGTCATCTTCGCGCTGAATTAATTCTTCCCCAGTCACATCATCCCTCCCGGGTGTTTTTGGGGGGCTATTTTCTGTGTGATAGACGCGACCAGAGGCCACATGGACGCGCCGTCCCGACATGCGCGCAATGATCTGGGCGTCTTCCACGAGGATTTCAACCACATAGTCCAAGGCAACCCCGGCATCTCGCAGGGCTTGGGCCTGAGGAATCGTGCGCGGGAAACCGTCGAACAGAAACCCGGCAGCGCAATCCGGTTGAGCAATGCGGTCGCGAACCAGACCAATGATGATGTCATCTGACACCAAACCACCGGCATCCATGATTTTTTTGGCGGCTAATCCCAGGGGAGTGCCGGCCTTGACGGCTGCACGGAGCATGTCGCCAGTGGAAATTTGTGGGATATGGAAATGTTCCTTGATGAAAGCGGCCTGGGTGCCTTTTCCAGCGCCAGGTGCTCCCAATAGAATTAACCGCATTATTGACTCCTGAATTTTCTGTGGACTGAAACAATCCGGCAACCTACCCCTATTTTCTCTCCGGGTCAACAAATAGGGCACGGACTCGTTCCAGATCTTCCGGAGTATCGACCCCCGGGGCCGGGGCGGCATCGGTGACGAGCACGGCAATCCGGTAGCCATGCCACAGGGCCCGTAACTGCTCCAGTACTTCGAATTGCTCGAGCGGAGAGGGGGAAAGGCTCGAGAAAGCCTGCAAAAAAGCAACCCGGTAAGCATATAACCCCACGTGGTGCCAGGCTGGCAGCCCTGTGGGTAATGCCGGATCGTCGAGTAAGACGGGCAGGCCGTGCGGAGGCTGGGGCATTGTTGCAGCCATGGCCTCTCGGGGCCAGGGAATGGGGGCGCGGCTGAAATACAGGGCTTCGTGCGCAGCGTTGAGCACCACCTTGACCGCGTTGGGATGCAGCAAATGGGCCAGGGCGCGAATGGGATAGCAGGCTGTGGCCAGGGCGCAATGGGGTTTTTTTTCCAGTTCCTGGGCTACGGCGCGAATCAGGGTCGGTTCGATCAGTGGTTCGTCGCCCTGAACGTTTACCACCACGGTTTCGGGCGACAAATGGAGGCGGCAGACGGTTTCGGCCAGGCGATCCGTCCCCGTTTCATGGGCCGCGCCAGTTAGCAGGGCTTCGAAGCCTGCCCCCTCGACGGCTTGTATGATGGCTGGATGATCGGTGGCAATCACCACACGTTCGGCGCCGCTCTCCCGGGCGCGATGGGCACAATGCACAACCATCGGAAGCCCGGCAATGGTGGCCAGCGCCTTGCCCGGAAAACGGGTAGAGCCCATGCGGGCCGGAATGATGGCTGTGAAAGCAACCTGATTCAAAGATCTTCCTGTTCGTCCAGTCGTCTGGCTTCCGTTTCCAGCATGACGGGAATGGAATCCTTGATGGGAAAAGCCAGACGGCAGGGGGAACAAATCAATTCCTGCTGTTCTGGGCGATGCAATAACGGACCCTTGCAGAGGGGGCAAACCAGTATTTCGAGCAATCGGCCTTCCATTCAATGTCCCCTTCGAAGTTCGTGATCCAAAAAAAGTGTCAGTCCGTCATCCAGTTCGGCTTCCACTGGAAGCATCCAGGCATTGGACAATCCTGACAGATGGCGGCATTTTATCCCATCTTTCTCGGTCATCAGTAGTGGCCGTGGGGGGGTGAACGTCAAATCAGTAGTGGTGAACGCATGATGATCAGGAAACGCGTGGGCCAGGATGGGGATGCCGTACTGCCGGAGCTGGGCGAAAAAACGGTCGGGGTTTCCAATTCCGGCCACCGCGTGACAGGGGGTGTTGCAAAAAAAATCAAGCGCTCTGGTTTCCTGGGGTTGGAACACGTTGACCCAGTGACGAGCTTGCAGTTGCAGCGTGAAGAGGGGGGGCAAAGGGGCAAAACGCTGTTTTACTGCATCTCGTTCCAGTGAGTTACCATGAACGATGATGGCTGTGGCCTGCTGCAAGCGTTGAACGGGCTCGCGCAGTGGTCCGGCAGGCAGTACGGCCCCATTACCTACCTGGCGTGCCCCATCCAGCACAATCAATTCCACATTGCGGGCCAGGGCCAGATGCTGCAGTCCATCATCGCAGATCAGTAGATCGACTTCGGGATGAGACCTCAACAAGGCCAGGGCAACGGCAGAACGCTGGCGTCCCACCCAAATGGGTACAGCGGTGTGCTGTGCCATCAAGACCGCTTCATCGCCCCAGTGATAGGGGTCATCTTGTGCCTGAATGTGTCGAATCTCTCCACCTGGAGCCGCATAGCCCCGACTCAGGATGCCCGGATGCCAACCCTTGGACTGTAGGGCCTGAACCAATGCCAGCGTGAGGGGTGTTTTTCCTGTTCCCCCAACCGTAATGTTACCCACGATCAGTACGGGCACGGGAACCCAAATCTGCCGCAGATAGCCTTGCTGATAAAGCCAGCGGCGAATCGTGAGGACCACCCGGTACAGCGCGCTGAGAGGAAGTAACCACCAGGGCGGTGCGACGCGTTCATACCATTGCCGTTGCAGCCAGCGTTCCATGTTCAGGGAGGGGAAGTGTCGGTCACTGGTTGGGTGGAGAAAGTGATGCGCCGATAGCCCAATGCCTGTGCCGCTTCAAGTACGGCCATGACCTGTCCGTGGGTGGCTTGCTGGTCAGCCCGGATCAGTACCACAGGGTCCTCTTGACCGGCGGCGGCAGCACGCAGTTCCTGCTGGAGAGTGGGGCGGGAAGGGTTGTCTTGTTTGCGCGATCCAATCCAGATCTGGCCACTGGACTGGATTTGAACCTCGATCCAACGATTGTTGACGGTGTGGGAACTGGCTGCCTGGCTGCGAGGTAGCGTGATATGTAAGCCGCGTTCCAGGTTGAAACGAGTGGTGACCATCAGGAAGATGAGGATCACCAGCAGAACGTCGATCATGGGAATCAGGTTGATTTCAGGTTCCTCGCGGGGTTGCCCTCGGCGAAAGTTCACAATTGGCGGTCTCCATGCATGACTTCCACCAGTTTGATGGCCTGCTGCTCCATCTCCACGATCAAGCGATCGATCCGTGCCCGAAACAAACGATAAAAAATCATGGCGGGCATGGCCACCACCAAACCCAGTGCGGTATTGTATAGCGCGTAGGAAATGCCCTGTGCCAGATCTGCCGGGTTGATGCCGGCTGAGGATTGATGTCCAAAAAGCATGATCATCCCCACTACGGTGCCGAATAATCCCAGAAGAGGGCTGATGCTGGCAATGGTGCCCAAGGTGCTGAGGGAACGCTCCAAATCCACCATGACGGCCCGCCCGGCTTCCTCGATGGATTCCTTCATGGTTTCGCGGGATTGATGTTCATTGCGCAGCCCTGCGGCAAAAATGCGCCCAAGTGCCGAGCCCTGCTCCAGACGCAGGATCAAGGCGGGTGTGGCCCCCTGTGAGCGAACATCCTCCAAAACCTGCTGCAGCAGTCCGGGGGGCAATACCCGTGCACTGCGCAGGCTCATACCCCGTTCCAGTATGATGGCCAATCCCAATAGCGAGGCGGCCAATAACAAGACACTGGGCCAACCAGCCAATTCAAGTAATTGCAATAGCACGGGGTCTCCAGTCTTCGGGTTTCTTTAGTCCGCCAAATCCAGCAGATGACCCATACGTTCGCGTTTGGTTTGCAGATAACGCAAGGATTCTGGTTGCAGGGGAACCTGCAAGGCAACCCGCTCCACGACGGATAAGGGGGCCTGGTCCAGTTGTGCGATCTTGTCGGGGTTGTTGGTGAGCAGACGGATGGAGCTCAGCCCCAAAGCCTGCAAAATGGCTGCTGCGGCTTTATAGGAGCGGGCATCGATGGGCAGACCCAGATGCAAATTGGCTTCAACGGTGTCCAGACCTTGATCCTGCAGTTGATAAGCGGCCAGTTTTCGAGCCAGACCGATACCGCGTCCCTCTTGCCCCCGCAGATAGACCACTACTCCCCGGCCTACTTGACCAATCATTTTAAGGGAAAGTTGCAGTTGTGGGCCACAATCGCAGCGCAGGGAGCCCAGGACGTCTCCTGTCAGGCATTCGGAATGGAT
>DAIDKJ010000040.1 GCA_027450105.1 Ferrovum sp. | reverse complement strand
GGCCATGCTGCCGGTGGTCATCGAAGCCTTGTTGCCGCTGGATCTGGAAATTTCCGTGATTCTGGCGCGTAGCGCCGGCGATGAGCTCAGTTTTTGGCCGGTGGCAGAAAACCGTCATTCCCAGGGTATTCTGGATGTCACCCTTGCGCCGGCCCGGGTTTCTGGGGTGCTGGCAGGGCAGGCGCAGGATACGGCCGCCACCATTGCACGACAGCTGGACTATGTGGGCGTCATGGCGGTGGAGTTCTTTGTTAGTCAGGGCCGCTTGCTGGTGAATGAAATCGCCCCACGACCTCACAACAGTGGGCACTATACGCTGGATGCCTGCATGACGAGTCAGTTTGAACAACAGGTGCGCATGCTGGCAGGCTTGCCTGCCGGAAGTACCGAGCAACTGCGTCCTGCCGTGATGGTGAATCTGTTGGGTGATTTATGGGCAGAGGGAACACCCCCCTGGGCCCTGCTGTATGCACACCCCGAAGTGAAGCTCCATCTGTATGGCAAACAGGACCCGCGTCCAGGGCGAAAAATGGGCCACTTTACCGTGTTAGGGGGCACGATGGAGCAGGCCTTGGGCACTGCCGAGATGCTGCGCATTGCCTTGCGGGATAAGGTGAGCTTTGGTGGCTAGACGGCGTCGTCGTTGATTTCGCCGGTACGGATACGCACTACCTGACTGACCGGCAGCACAAAAATCTTGCCATCGCCAATTTTTCCCGTGCGCGCGGAGCGGACGATGGCCTCGATGACTTTTTCTTCGTTCTCGTCAGACACCACCACTTCAATTTTCACTTTGGGCAGAAAATCCACCACGTACTCGGCGCCACGGTATAGTTCTGTGTGGCCCTTCTGACGACCAAACCCTTTGACTTCGGTGACGGTTAAACCGGATACACCCACTTCAGACAAGGCCTCGCGCACCTCATCCAGTTTGAAAGGTTTAATCACTGCGGTAATCAATTTCATGATGGCTCCGTCAACAATATCTGATCAGCGGTCATCCCCAGGGCGGGGCAATGCTGGATGATAACACCTGCAGCGGATTCTGTTACAGTGCGCTGGGATGAACCCCCTTGGGAAACCGCGCTTTGAAGCCAGAGGCATCCAGCAAGACTCCCCCCACTTCCAGTTCCAGCAGGTACAGCGGACGTCCATCGCCCCCTACCGTCTGGGCAACGGCCTGGGGATGTGGATTCAGGCTGGTGCGTAAAATCCGGGCCACTTGCCCCTCCAGTTGGGTGAATGCACCTGGGTACGGCGGGGCAACACCCCGAACCAGATTGTGGATTTGCTGCGCGCTTTGTTGCCAGTCAATGCGCCCGTCTTCCGGACGTCGCCCCCCAAAGTAACTTCCCTGACTCAGGTTTTGGGGGGTATGCGGTGCGCTGCCGTTGAGCAAGGGGCCCAAGACATGCTCCAGCATGTGGGTGGCTGCGGGAACCAAGCGTTCAAACACTTCGAAGGCCGTGTCATCCGGACCGATGGGAACGCTCACCTGGGCCACGATATCGCCCTGGTCAGGTTTGACGGTCATGGCGTGCAAGGTGGCGCCGGTTTCTTTTTCGCCGTGAATGACTGCCCAATTGACCGGGACACGTCCGCGATATTTGGGAAGCAGAGACCCATGCAGGTTGTAAGCGCCCTGGGTGGGAATGTTGAGCAGATCTGCACCCAGCATGTGCCGGTAATAGAACGAAAAAATGAAGTCCGGGTGCAGGCTGCGAAGCGCCTCGACGAGGGCTGGATGGTTGGGGTCCTGGGGCGTGATGGTGGGAATGCAGTGGCATCCGGCCAGCCGTGCCACACTCTCAAACCAGATGGTTTCTTGCGGATTGTCCTGATGGGTCACCACCAGCGCCACCTCCACCCCTCGATCCAGCAGCACCTGAAGACAGCGGGCTCCAAAGCGGTGATAAGCAAAGACCACCACACGTTTTTGGGGGAAAGGATATTTTCGGTCTATGGTCATGGGCACTGTCAGGATGAGATCGTGGGGTTGGAGGGCCTGCGGGAGAGCCGCACATCAAGCGCTCGCAGGTACCGGGATTGCTGGCATCGAAAGAGCCCAAGACGCCATGGAAGCATCAGTTGCTGTCGCTTGCATCGGGGGCTTCCAGAATGGCCTGGATCAGGAAGCGCGGGCGATCACGCACCTGTTGATAAATGCGCCCCACGTATTCCCCTAGCAAACCAATGCCAAACAGCAGAATGCTGATGAGAAAGAAGGTAATGGCGAAGAGGGTAAACACCCCCTCGGCCTCGGGGCCCAGCATCCAGCGACGCACAAACAGGTAGACCACAAACAGGCCGGACAGGACGGACAGGACCATTCCCAGCAAGGAGAAGGTTTGTAGGGGGACTACAGAGAAGCCGGTGATCAGATCGAAGTTGAGGCGTACCAGGCTGTAAATGGAGTATTTTGATTCGCCCGCCGCGCGTTCTTCGTGTTTGACCTGAATCTCCACCGGGTTGGCCGAAAAGGTATAAGCCAGGGCCGGAATGAAGGTGTTGACTTCGCGACAGGAGGAAATGGCCCGGATGATGCGCCGGTCATAGGCACGCAGCATGCATCCCTGGTCCGTCATGTGAATCCGTGTCATGCGCTCCCGCAGGCGGTTCATGAGGCGTGAAGCCCAACGCCGCCAGGTGCTGTCCTGGCGCTGCATGCGAATGGTGCCCACATAATCATGTCCGGCATCCATGGCCTGTAACAGTTTGCCGATTTCCTCTGGCGGATTTTGCAAGTCGGCATCCAGGGTGACGATGCGTTCCCCCCGGGATTGCTCGAATCCGGCCATGATGGCCATATGCTGTCCGTAGTTGCCGTTGAGCAAGATCACACGGGTAACTTCGGGGCGCCGTTCAAACTGTTGTCGCAGGAGGGCCCCAGAGCGGTCCCGGCTGCCATCATTGATAAAGATCAGCTCGTAGGACAGGTGCAGGGCATCCAAGGCGGGATAAACCCGGTCGAAGAGGGCTTGCAATCCCTCCTCCTCGTTGTACACGGGAATGATGACGGACAGAAGAGGAAGGTTGGCCATGATGAACAGTTCTCGGTTAGCCGCGCGCCTGTTGCAGGACGCTTTGTAATGTGTCGCAGACACGATCCACGTCATGCGTTGTGAGTGTTGGGTAAAGGGGAAGCGTCAGGGTGCAGCGGGCAATCCGTTCGCTATGCGGAAAGTCCCCCGCCTGATAACCCAGAGTTCGGTATTGGCTGGTCAGGTGAATGGCCTCGTAAGAGATGCCACTGCCAATGCCTTGAGCGGCCAGTGCCTCCATGATTTGTTTGCGGCTCCAGGTTAGCTGTTCCAGGCGCAGCAAGGGGGCAAAGAAATTCCAGCTGTGCCCACGATCCCCCCGGGCGGGTAATTCGCACAGGGGCTCGGTGGCCAGGTTGTGAAAATAGCGTGCCACCAGTTGCTGCCGTTTTTCGATGAACTCCTCCAGACGGGCCAACTGCAGTAAACCCAGTCGGGCATTGACATCGGGAAGGTTGAATTTTCCGCCGGCCACCAGTACATCCCGGGTGCCGTCCGGATTGCGGGAAATGCCGTGAAAACGCCACTTCTCAGCCAGTTGGGCTTCCGCTTCATCGGCAAATACCAAAGCCCCCCCTTCGATGGTGGTCATGTTCTTGTTGGGATGAAAACTGAAGCTGGCCACATCGCCAAAACTGCCAATGGGACGCCCCTGCCAGCGCGAACCGATGGCCAGGGCAGCATCTTCGATGACGCGTAGATTGGTATCTCCCGCCAGTTCGTAGAGGGCCTCCATGGGTAGCGGAAGCCCGGCAAAGTGGGTGGGCATCAGGGCACGGGTTTTGGGGGTGATGGCCCGCTCGGCGGCCTCCAGATCCAGATTGCGGGTCACGGGGTCCACATCCACGAAAACGGGGGTGGCCCCAGTGCGGGAAATGGCATTGGCGCAGGAGAAAAACGTTTGCGCCGGAAGGATGACCTCGTCCCCGGGGCCCACACCAGCCACCTGCAGGGCCACCTCCAAAGCAGCAGTGGCCGAAGAAAATACCCGCACCGGGCGCCCGCCATGATAGGCAGACAGGGCCTGCTCGAACTCGAGGACGCGTGGGCCGGAGGTGATCCAGAGGGAGCGCAAGGTGTCGGAGACGGCCTCTACCATGGCCTCGTCCAGAGTGGGTCGCGCAAAGGGCAGAAAGGGCAAAGCGGAGGGTGAGTTAGCTGCGTGCAATGAGGAATACTCCCAGAATGACGACAAAAATCCCTGCCAGGCGCAGGGAGGAAAGGGATTCGCCCAAGAGCCAGTAGGCAGCGGCGGCATTCACCACATAGCCGATGGAGAGCATGGGATAGGCCATGGACACGGGAACCCGGGACAAGGCCATGATCCAGATCACCACGCTGAACCCATAGCAGCATAGCCCACCCAAAATATGCGGCTCGCTGGCCACTTGCCAGCCGATGGGAAGCAGGTTGCGCCACTCGAAGGTGAAATGCCCGATGGCGTTGGTTCCGGCCTTGAGCAATAATTGAGCGGCTGCATTGAGCAGAACTCCAGTCAAAATGAGAGAAAAACTCACCAGATTCATGTCATGTGCCTGCTAGCGCTCCAAGGCGGGATGAGGCTCCGGTTCCGCCGGTGAACTGAAGGGCGCCACTATAACATGGCGCGAATCCCGAAATTGCAGCTGCAGGGGCCAATGGGCACGCAGGAGATACTCGTACAGATCAGGGCTCATGATGGCTCGTGCGGCGGGGTCGCTGCGCCAGAGGGGTAAAAAATCCTCGAGCGAGGCAATGGCCAATGTGGGTTGCAGCGTGAGCCCGAAAGCCAGTTCATCCTGAAAAGCCACCAGTGTTACGGTGCGCTGCAAGTAGTAATCCAGGACCTGATCGTAGGTGCCCACGCTATACACCCGCGAGGCCTGACGCAAGGCCGTGCCCTGCTGCTCTACCAAGGCTTTGCTGGAGGTTATTGCGGCCAGTGATTCGCTACCCTGCAGCAACAGCTGGGTGGCCAGCAGCGCGGCGAGCGCCATGAGGCTCAGGGCGGGTGCCTGATGCGTGCGCTGTTGCCAGCTCCACAGGCCAGCCCCGAGAAGTACCACAGCAGCCCCGCCAATCCAGCGCGCGTACACCTGATACAGGGATACCATATCCGGATCCACATCCAGATCGATGCCCAAAGCCTTGGTCCCCAGCGGGAACGCCAGCAGGGCAGCCACCAGCAGCAGGAATATCCCCCCCAGGATGCCGGTAACGGGAACCTGACCCGGCAAATGGGCCTGGTGGTGCAGTTGGCGCCCCATGAGCAGAGCCAGGGCTGGAAAAGCCGGGAGAATATAAGCAGGGAGTTTGGAGCCTGACAGACTGAAAAAACAAACGACGAACAAGGCATACAGGGCCAGAAACCGTTGTGGTGAAAAACTTCTGGCTTGCACGAAACGCAAGGGTTTTAACACACTGGACCAGAGTAAGCCCGTCCAGGGAAATAGTCCCACCAGCAAGACGGGCAAAAAGTACCAGAAGGGCTCCACCCGTTGATGCACGGTAGTGGTAAAGCGCTGCAGATGTTCATGGATGAAAAAGAAGCGGAGGAACTCGGGATGGACTTGTGCTGCCAGCCAAAACCAGGGGGCTGCCAGCAACAGGAAGAGTAACCCGCCGGTGAGCGGGGTCAAGCGTTTCCAGGGAGAAAAATCCCGGGTCCAGAGAGAGTAGAGCAGCAGCGTGCTCCCCGGTAGAACCAGGGCAATCAACCCTTTGGAGAGCATGGCGGCAGCGGCCGCAGCCCAGGCCAGTGCCATCCAGCGGCGCATGGACGAGGACGCAAATACCGCGGATTGGGCCAGGAGAAAGGAACCCACGCTGACGGTCATCCAGAAGGTCAGGCCCATATCCAGCGAATTGATGTGACCCAGCGCCGCAAAATAAATGCTGCCGGCCAAAACCAGCCCGGCCCGCCAACCGGCACCAAGGCCAAAAAGCCGGTTGCCTAAAAACCAGACCCAGAGCAGGCAAGCCAGGCCGGTCAGGGCCGTCCAGGCACGCGCGGCCCCTGCGGTGGGCCCCAGAAGCTTGATGGCGCCCGCCGTGGCCCAATATTGCAGTGGTGGTTTTTCGAAATAGGGGATCCCGTTGAGGTAGGGCGTGACCCAATCGCCCGTGACGGCCATTTCGCGGGCAATTTCTGCATAACGTCCTTCATCCGGGCGGGTGATGCTGCGCGTGGACAGCCCCAGGCTCCACAGCAGCAGGACGAGGAGCACGAGGACCGTGCCGTGTTTGATCATGGGGAGGGTTAGCCTAGCGTGCAGGCAGGGGGCTCGATGCGGCTGCGTGAGAGAGCGGTTGCTCGAGGCTCTCCAGATAGCGCTGGGCATCGAGTGCCGCCATGCAACCGGAGGCTGCGCTGGTAACCGCCTGTCGATACACGGGATCCTGCACATCGCCGGCTGCAAATACGCCCGCCACACTGGTTTGCGTGGCATTGCCCTGATGCCCTCCCCGGGTGAGGAGATAGCCGTTTTCCATGGCCAGTTGCTCCGTGAACAATTCGGTGTTGGGACGATGGCCAATGGCAATGAAGACCCCCTTCGCGGCCAGGTCCTGAAAGCTGTCATCCCGGGTACTCTTCAGGCGCACGCCAGTCACCCCGGAGTCATCACCCAGGACTTCTTCCACACGTTGATTCCAGGCCAGACGGATATTGCCCTGTCGGGATTTTTCCAGCAAGCGGTCCACCAGAATGGGTTCGGCGCGCAGGGAGTCGCGGCGATGAACCAAGGTGACGCTGCGGGCAATGTTGCTGAGATAGAGGGCTTCTTCCACCGCCGTATTGCCGCCTCCAATGACGGCCACATCTTCGCCGCGATAAAAAAAACCGTCGCAGGTGGCACAGGCGGAAACCCCTTTGCCCATGTAGGCTTGTTCGGAGGGGATCCCCAAATACTGGGCCGAGGCGCCGGTGGCAATGATGAGGGCCGTGCATTGATAGGTGCCCTGATCGCCGTGCAGGACAAAGGGAGGTTGTTGTACTTGGGCCTGGTGAATGTGATCAAAAATGATTTCAGTCCCAAAGCGTTGTGCGTGTTTTTCAAAGCGTTCCATGAGTTCCGGGCCCTGAACGCCGTGCACGTCGGCAGGCCAGTTGTCCACGTCGGTGGTGGTCATCAATTGCCCCCCCTGGGCAATTCCTGTGATCAGGACGGGGTTTAAATTGGCGCGGGCCGCATACACGGCTGCAGTGAATCCTGCGGGGCCAGATCCAAGGATAAGCAAGCGGGACTGACGGAGTATGGAGTTCATGAGTGGTGGAGGCCAAAAAAGAGGAAATTATAGCACCCGCCAATCAAGGCTATAATTCCCTCATGTCTGCTTCAACCCTCTCTCACAAATTCATGCGCCTGCTGCGCGAAGCCCTGCTTGGGGTTCTCGTGTTGTTGGCGCTCTATCTGGCATTGGTGTTGGTCAGTTATCAGCGCAGCGATCCGGGTTGGTCCACAGGGGCGTCTGCCCAGCAAATTGCCAATGCGGGTGGCAAGGTGGGTGCCTGGTTGTCCGATTTGCTGCTGTACCTGTTTGGTTATTCCACGGTATGGCTGGTGGTGGCGCTCTTGATGGTGGCTTGGCAAGGCTATCGCCGCTCCCAGCGGGAGCGCGAACGGGAACTGGGAGTGGAGCGCCCGGTGCTGACCTCCCACGGTCTATGGGTCATGGGAGGGGGGTTCCTGTTGGTGCTGTTGGCCAGTTGTGGTTTGGAGGCCATGCGTTTTGCCGGCGTTCGTTTCGAACTGCCGCTGCAACCCACCGGCGCGGATGTGTGCAGTGGAGCCGGGGGCGTCATCGGTTGTGAGTTGGGAGATCTGGTGACTCAGTCCTTTGGGGTAACCGGCGCCCTCATGCTGTTGTTGGCTGGTTTCACCATTGGACTATCCTTGTTGGGTGGCTTTTCCTGGGTGGATGTGGCGGAATGGCTGGGCGTTCGGGTGGAAACCTCGGTGCTGTGGCTGTTGGGTCGGTATAAAACCGGACAGGACCGCAAGGTGGGGCGCAAGGCCGAAGAGGCGCGCGCCGCCGTGGTGGTGGAAGCGCGCAAACAACTGGAAACCCAGGCCCCCTTGCAGATCACGCCTCCGGTGAAGGAAATTCCCCAGTCTGTGCGTGCGGTCAAGGAAAAACAGGCGGCCTTGTTTCAGGACCTGCCCGACTCCTCCTTGCCGGCCTTGTCCTTGCTGGACCAACCCGAAGTGCGGGCCGAGATTGTCTCGGCAGAGTTGCTGGAATATACCTCGCGTCTGATCGAACGGAAGCTGGCGGAATTCAATGTGCAGGTGCGGGTTCTGGCGGCTTATCCTGGCCCGGTGATCACCCGTTACGAAATCGAACCGGCCGTGGGGGTCAAGGGCAGTCAGATCGTCAATCTGGTCAAGGACCTGGCACGGGCCTTGTCGGTGGGCAATATTCGGGTGGTGGAATCCATTCCCGGTAAAAGCTGCATGGGCCTGGAAATTCCCAATCCGCGCCGGGAAGTGGTGCGGTTATCGGAAATTTTCAGTTCTGCGGCGTATGGTGACATGAGTTCTCCCCTCACCCTGGCGCTGGGCAAGGATATTGCCGGTAATCCGGTGGTCGTGGATCTGGCCCGCATGCCCCACTTGCTGGTGGCAGGAACCACGGGATCTGGCAAGTCGGTGGCCATCAATGCCATGATTTTGAGCCTGCTGTACAAGGCCTCCCCCCAGCAGATCCGGATGATTCTGGTGGACCCCAAGATGCTGGAATTGTCCGTTTATGACGGCATTCCCCACTTGTTGGCGCCAGTGGTGGTGGATATGAAAGAAGCCGCTCACGCCCTGCAATGGTGCGTGGTGGAGATGGACAAGCGCTACAAGACCATGTCGGCGCTGGGTGTGCGCAACCTGGCGGGGTATAACACCAAGGTGGAAGAGGCACAGAAGGCGGGCAAGCCCTTGACCAACCCCTTTACCCTGACACCGGATCAGCCCGAGCCTCTGGAACGCTTGCCCAATGTGGTGGTGGTCATTGACGAATTGGCTGATCTCATGATGGTGGTGGGCAAGAAGGTTGAAGAGTTGATTGCCCGTATCGCCCAAAAGGCCCGGGCTGCGGGAATTCATCTGATCGTGGCCACCCAGCGGCCCTCCGTGGACGTGATTACGGGGCTGATCAAAGCGAATATTCCCACGCGCATTTCCTTTCAGGTTTCCAGTCGCGTGGATTCCCGCACCATTCTGGACCAAATGGGGGCAGAGGCCTTGCTGGGCCAGGGGGATATGCTCTATCTACCAACTGGAGCAGGCTATCCACAGCGGGTGCATGGCGCCTATGTGGCCGACCATGAAGTCCACCGGGTGGTGGAATTTCTCAAGACGCAGGGAGCTCCCAACTATATCGACGGATTGCTCGATGGGGCAGCCGTGGGTGCGGCTGAAATGGACGTCAGTAGTGGCGATACGGCCACCGGAGAGAAGGACCCCCTGTATGATGAGGCCGTGGCCATTGTCTTGAAAAACCGGCGCGCTTCCATTTCTTTGGTCCAGCGGCATTTGCGCATTGGCTACAATCGGGCGGCGCGTTTGGTGGAGGACATGGAAAAGGCCGGCCTGGTCTCTACCATGGCCACCAATGGTAATCGGGAGGTGTTGGTTCCCGCGGGGGCAACGGAATGAAGGGACTTGTGAAGCGGAGGCGTGCTTGGGGCGTGGAGCGCTTCAGCGCCAAAACCCTTGTGGGTGTGGAACAGACGATGGGGAGTAGTGATGCAGAGATCCGGGATATGACCAGATGCGCGTGTTTGCTCAAGGAAACAGTCTTCCTGATCCGACGCTTTTTGGTGGCAGGGTTGCTGGGGCTGGGACTGGTATCCCAAGTCCATGCCAACGGCCTGGAGCGGTTGAGATTCTTCATGCAGGATACGCGCGCCGGAGAAGCGCATTTCACGCAACAAGCCGTGAAGTCCTCCGGTGACAAAGCGCAGTCCAGTTCAGGGTTGTTTCAGTTTTCCCGACCGGGCCGGTTTCGCTGGGAGTATCAAAAGCCCTACCCACAAACCATCGTGGGCGATGGCCATACGCTTTGGATCTGGGATCCCGACCTGATGCAGGTAACGCGCAAAAAAATGAGCGAGAGCCTGGGGTCGACCCCAGC
>DAIDKJ010000039.1 GCA_027450105.1 Ferrovum sp. | reverse complement strand
TTACCACTTGGCGACTCCCCTACTGTTCTACACCCGGTCGTACAAGGGGTGACGATTCAGCCCTTGGGCAACGAAACCATTATATTCCGGTGTAATCTCCTGCAACGCCCGAAGCGCTTCCTCGCGACAGGCGAAGGGCACGAAACAACAGGCCCCGGAACCCGTCATGCGCGCCGGCCCCCAATGGGACAAACGCTCCAGCAACTGCCCTACCCGAGGGTAGCGCCGCACGGCCACGGGTTGCAGGTCATTGTGACCAAACCCCACCGAAAAGTCGGACATTTTGACGGGTAACGTATTTCTTGTCAAATCCGGGTCGGAGAAAATCTCCCGCGTGGCAATGGAAAGCCCCGGATGGGCCACCAGATACCAGGCTGGCGGAACGCTCAGAGGCGTGAGTTGCTCGCCCACTCCTTCGGCGAAGGCAGCCTGACCACCGAGGAATACCGGAACATCGGCGCCCAGACTCAGGCCCAGAGCAGCCAGTTGCGGCCGCGTCCAACCCAGTTGCCAGAGGCGATTGAGCGCCAGCAAGGTGGTGGCTGCATCCGAGCTGCCGCCTCCCAGGCCCGCTCCCATGGGAATCCGCTTCTGCAAGCCAATCAACACGCCGTGCCGCGTTTTGCTGTGCTGTTGCAGCAGGCGCGCCGCACGCACCACCAGATCATCCTGCTCGAGCACCCCCACCAGGGGTTGCTGGCGCGCAATGGTGCCCTCGGACAGCAGCGTGAAATCCAGCAGGTCCGCATGGTCCAGAAAGATGAACACGGTTTGCAACTGATGATAGCCGTCTTCCCGCCGACCCAGAACGTGCAGAAACAAATTCAGCTTGGCCGGGGCGGGCCAACCCCGCAACACTTCGGGATTCATGGGGAGGTGACGGGCTGCGCCCCGTCTTCCAGAGGGGCACCCAGAACCCATTGATCAATTTTGAGCTTGATGGTGAGCGTTTCATGGGTCAGTCGCAGCAGGCCGGGCAAGGTTTCCCGTCCCACAGGGCGCCATTGGAGATACTCGATGCGCCAACCTGCCTGCTCCAACTGGCGCGGCTGACCCCGGTCATCGCGCTGCCATCGGGCTGGTTCGTCGGGTGCTGCCTGACCCAGCACCCACCACGGCAAGCCCTCGAGGGGCAGGGAATATCCCAAGACCTGGGCAGTCAGTTGCTCCGGATCCTGGGCATGAAAGCGCTCCTGATTGGACAGGCGCAAATCCACCCCCGAGGGGTTGCGATCCAGTTGCGCCACAGTGGAACCCAGCGGCGACAACAGAGTAACCTGTTGGTGCTGCAGATCATTTTGCCATTGAATGCGCCCACTTTCCGAACCGTCGGGCTGTTGAATGGCAATCCGCCCGGTAAAACGATAATGCGTCAAGCCTCCTGCTCCCACTTGCCGGTCCTGGGGCTCGCTGCTCTGCCAGAAGGGCGCGCACCCGGCAAGCAACAGCACCAGCGCCCCTGACCCCAGCGCCCGCACTCCCCAGACTGTCTGCTTCGCCCCCATACCGATCGAGGGCCTCAAGGTGCCAGACGCTTGACCGTGGCATTGAGCAATTCGTTGGAGGGATCATTCTTGAGGGCCTGATCCCAGGTTTTTTTGGCCTTGGCCGCATCGCCCAACGTCCATTCCACCTCGCCCAGGTGGGCGGCAATCTCGGGATCGGATTGCAGGGCATAGGCTTGTTGCAGCGTACCCAACGCTTCCTTGAACTGCCCCATACGGAATTGCACCCAACCCAGACTATCCAGGATGAAGGGATCCTGGGGCGCCAGGGTCAAAGCTTTTTTGATCAGGGTCAGCGCTTCGGGCAAGCGCATCTGGCGATCCGCCAAACTATAGCCCAAGGCGTTGTAAGCCTGGGCATAATCGGGGCGCAGCTCCATGACTCGGCGCAAATCCTGCTCGAGGGTGTCCATGCGATCCAGTTTGTCGGCCACGATGGCCTGTTCATAGAGCAGGTCCGCGGCATCCGGATGCTCCTTCAGGGCGCCCGTCAGCAGATCGAAGGCCCCCTGATAATCTCCGGCTTCCCGCAATACCTGTTCTTGCGCCAAAGTGCGCAGATCTTTCTGCTCGGGGGTATGAACCGGTGTGTGTTGCAAAAGATCCAGCGCCTTGGCGCGCTGCTGCAACCGGGACCACATGAGAGCGTCGCGAATGCGCGCCTGGATTTCTTCGTCGCCCGGGCCAACCGCTTCATACCAATGGGCAGCCTGATTCCAGTCCTTCAGTTCCTCATAGGCCTGTCCCAGATAGAAGCGCACCAGATCCGGGTCATGGAAGTTTTTAGCCAGCGCTTGCTGCAATAACGGCAACGCTTGCTCATAATCCTTGAGCTGCAAGGTCAGCAAGGCTACGGCAAAGGTCAGATCCGCATTGTCCGGCGCTTCGGCCAGCACCCTCTGGAATTGCTCCCGGGCGGCGGCGTAATCTTTCTGTTCCACCAAAGTACGCGCAAACGCCAGACGAAGATCTCTGGAACGGGGATATTGGGCCAAGAAAGTGCGGTAAAACTCGTTGGCCTGTGCGGTGTCTTGTGTTTGCAGCACGCGCGCCTGCAACAAGGCTGCGGGCTCCCAACCTGGGCGCAATTGCAGGGCCCTTTGCGCCTCACTCAGGGCCAGTTCGGGCTGCTCGGCCACAATGGCCGCGGTGCCCAACAGGTAGTGGGCTTCGGGAACCTGAGGGTAGGGTTCCACCAGCGCGCGCGCCAAGGCCAGCGCTCCGGCATGATCCGGATGCTGCATGAACACCAGATTGAGGTTACGAAAATCCATCTCCACATGGGGCGCATCGGTGGCCAACAAGCGACTGAGGAGCGCTTCCACATCCGGCAGCTTGGGTTGCGCCAGCAACACGGCTGACAAGGTTTGGCGCGCTGCCAGGGACTGGGGATCCAGTTTCAGCCATTCGTCCAGGGCTGCCAGGACGGCTTCGGGCTGATGACTATACAGGGCCACTTCCGTGGCCCGTTGCGCCAAACGCGGATCCTGAGTGGAGCGCACCAGATCGGTGTAGGTTTTGAGAGCCAGGTCCAGATGGTCGCGCTGAATGGCAATTTCGGCCAGGAGCAGCTGGTAGACCAGATGGGCGGTCAATTCCAGATGTGGCAGAACGGGCGAGCGAGGCGCCAGCGACTCCTGCCCGGACTCCTGGGGCAGGTCGGGTGGGCTGTTCTCCTGCAGGGGAGTGGTTGGCTGTGCTGGAACGGGGTCCTGCGCCCAGGCCCCCTGTAGAGTCACGGTCAGCCCCAGGCACAAGGCCAGGCGGCGCCAGCGCAACCCCGGGCCCAGCCCCGATGATGGGTTGGTTTTCACGGCAGTTGTTTGTTCCGCATCAGGTTTTCATATTTCAACTGGAGTTGCCCCTTGCTTTCCTGGTAGTCGGGATTATTGGGGATACAGTCCACCGGACAGACCTCGCGGCATTGGGGGGTATCGTAGTGACCCACGCATTCCGTGCACCGCAAGGGGTCGATCTGATAGACCTCGGGCCCCTGGGAAATTGCCTCGTTGGGGCATTCGGGTTCGCAGACATCGCAATTGATACAATCATCGGTAATCATCAAAGCCATGATTCAGGTTTCCTGAGCACCCAGTGCACGCATTTGAAGGTTCAGATAGCGTTGCACATGGGGGTTGACAAATTGACTGACATCTCCCCCCAACGTGGCAATTTCACGCACGATGGTGGAGGACACGAACATGTATTGGTCCGAAGGAGTCAGGAACAAGGTTTCGACCTCGGGAAGCAGCTTGCGGTTCATTCCCGCCATCTGAAATTCAAAATCGAAATCCGACACGGCGCGTAGCCCACGCAAAATGATGTTGGCTCCGGATTG
The DNA here is from genome assembly GCA_027450105.1 of Ferrovum sp. Classification (GTDB taxonomy): domain Bacteria; phylum Pseudomonadota; class Gammaproteobacteria; order Burkholderiales; family Ferrovaceae; genus JAJZHV01. Next base: position 6,635 of record DAIDKJ010000039.1, on the reverse strand, counting down.
TCGCAAAAAATCTGCCAGCAAACCGGAAAAACCCGTCACCGTGACGTTAGACACGTCCTGCACGGATAACCGGGCCATTTCCACACGATCCTGTAACGTGAACAGGGGACGCTTGTTGCGGCTATCTGCCACAGCCAGCACCACGGTACCAAACAAACGGGCCGCACGCCGTACCAAATCCTCATGGCCTAGGGTCATGGGATCGAAGGTCCCTGCATAGACCGCCTTGGTTTTCATTCCATATTTCCTTGTTTCAAGCGCAGCAGCTGGTACACGACACGCCCTGCCCGGGCGGATCGCACCAGCGTCCACAGGAGTGATTCTGACACACCTGCCGCACTTTCACAGTACACCAGTCCACCAGGGTTCAGTTTTTGAGGTAGTAGCGGCAAAATATCCCGCAACAATTCTGAACCAAAGGGAGGATCCAGAAAAATCAGGTCAAAACACTGTCGATCGTGCCGTAGCCAGTGCACCGCTTCCTCCTGCACCACCAGCGCCTGGGTGGTCTTTAGCGCGCTGGCCTGGGCGCGCAACTGCTGCACCGTGACCGCCTGGCGCTCCACCATGACCACCCGAGCTGCACCCCGAGACAGGGCCTCAAACCCCAGCGCCCCACTGCCGGCAAATAAATCCAGGCACTGGAATTCCGGCAGAGATTGCCCCAGCCAATTGAACAGGGTTTCCCGTACCCGCGCCGGGGTTGGGCGTAAGCCGGGTTCGGCTTTGAAACGCAACAGGCGCCCACGCCATTGCCCCGCGATGATTCGAACCTGACCTGACATTTGAGTTAAAATTCCTGTTTGGAGTCGTCCATGGGTATCATTGTCCAATGTTTGGCTTTTTGAAGAAATCCCCCTCCCCCACCGCGGACGTAGCCCCCAGCGGCTGGATTGGCCGTTTGAGTGCCGGACTGCGCAAAAGTCGACAACGGTTGGCAGCCGGCGTGGGCGGCATTTTTGGTCGCAAACTGGATGACGCCTGGTTTGAATCCCTGGAAGAAGCCCTGATCGAAGCAGACGTGGGCGTCAAGACCAGTGCCCAACTCATCCTCCAGTTGCGACAGCAGGCCCGTGGCCAGCGCCTGGAGCACGCACAGGAGCTCAAGCCCTTGCTCAAACAGGCCCTGGTGGAATTGCTCCAGCCCCTGGAAAAACCCCTGGATGTCACCCCCCATAGCCCGCATGTCATCCTCTTCGTGGGCGTCAATGGTGCAGGAAAAACCACCACCATCGGCAAACTGGCCCAACATCTGCTCCAGCAAGGGCACAGTGTCCTGCTGGCCGCCGGCGACACCTTCCGGGCAGCGGCCGTGGCCCAATTGGTCAGTTGGGGGGAACGCAATCAGGTTCCCGTCATCACCCAGGAAAAGGGAGACTCCGCCGCCGTCATTTTTGACGCCATTGCCGCTGCCAAGGCCCGCGGCATCCAGGTGGTTCTGGCTGACACCGCCGGACGACTGCCCACACAATTACACCTGATGGAAGAAATTCGCAAGGTGAAGCGCGTCGTTCAGAAGGCGGATGCCAGCGCACCCCACGATATCCTGCTGGTATTGGATGCCAATACGGGGCAAAACGCCCTGGCCCAGGTTCGCGCCTTTGACGATGCCCTGCAACTTACCGGACTGGTCATCACCAAGCTCGATGGCACAGCACGCGGAGGCATATTGGCTGCCATTGCCGGGGAGCGCCCCGTGCCGATCTGCTTCGTTGGGGTGGGAGAAGCGTTGGACGATTTGCAACGCTTTCGGGCTCAGGAATTTGTGGACGCCCTGGTGGAATGATTCGCCTGGAAGCCCTGGCAAAACGTTTCCCCCCTGAGCGTCAAGCCCTACAGGGGATCGATCTGGAGATCGAGAACAATGCCTGGGTGCTGATCTCGGGGGGCTCCGGGTGTGGCAAAACCACCCTCCTGCACTTGATCATGGGACTGGACCAGCCCTCCCAAGGTAAAGTGTTCCTACACCATCAGCATCTGGGACGCTTGAGCGCCCAGGCGCGCGCCCGCTTGCGCGCCAATATCGGACTGATTTTTCAGGAGCCGCATCTGCTGCAACGCCGCACCCTGTGGGAAAACGTGGCCTTCCCTCTGGAATTGGCGGGTCAATTCGGCCGCGCCCTACGCCAGCGAGCGCTGGAGAGCCTGGAGCAACTGGGTTTGGGCGCACGGGCCACGGCTTTACCCGCTCAACTGTCCAGCACCGAACGTCAGCTGGCCTGCGTTGCCCGCGCACTGATCACGGGCCCCAGTCTGATTTTGGCGGACGAACCCCTGGAACGCCTGGATCCGCAAAACGCCGCATTGGTCACGGATCTGTTGCGCGCACGCCACCGTGCAGGAGGGCTGACCATCGTTCAGACCTGCTCGGAGAGCCCCGCAACCCTGCCCGATGCCACCGCGCGCTACACCCTGTGTGCCGGAAGGCTTGTGCCCAGCGGCCTGTTGGAGCGCTAAGCCCGTCATGCGCGCCTGGATAGACGCCCATCTCAAAGCCTGGCGCTGGTCCTGGGGACAGTTGTGGCACAGCCCCTGGGGCACCCTCTTGGCGCTGTTCATCCTGGCCTTTCAGCTGACCCTGCCTGCGCTGCTAGTCCACCTGCAGCACCAGGAATCCTGGTGGAATGCCGCCTCTGCACAGCGTCCGCATCTGACCCTCTATATGCAACTGGGGGCTCACGATGACGCCATCCAGACCGTGTGGCACACGCTGGCGGCCGACACCGAGGTGCAATCCTTCCAGTCTATTGCACCACAAGAAGCCCTGGACCAGATCAAACGCCTGCCTGGATTGGCCACGTCGTTGCAAAATCTGGAACATAACCCCTTGCCCCATACCTTTGTCATCCTGCCGCGCGCTCTGGCGCCAGAGGCCCTGGCCGCCTTGCAGCAGCGTCTGACGCGCGGGCCTCAGGTGGCTCAGGTCAAGCTGGATCAACAATGGGCCCAACGCTTGGCCGGATTGCTGCGTTTCGCCCACAATCTGGCGCGCTTGTTGGCCCTTCTGTGGTTGCTGGCGAGCGCTTTCATCGTCTTTCACCTGGTGCGCGAACAGGTTCAACAGCAGCAACAGGAGATCCGTATTTCCCACTGGATTGGGGCCAGTGCGCGCACCATTCGCCGTCCTTTCCTTTATTTGGGAACGCTACTGGGCTTGCTCAGCGCATTACTGGCCCTGGGCATGCTGACTTTTCTGATCCAACTCTATAACCGCACCGCGGGAGATCTGTCCCGGTTGCTGGATACCGACCTGACACTGGCCACGCTCACCCTCCCGGAAATATTGCTGCTGCCCCTCGGAACAGGGCTGCTGTGCTGGCTGGTGGCCTGGGTTTCCAGCACCTGGGCCATTGCCCGGGTGGAACAGGGGGAAGCGAACGGAACCTCTTGAGGGATTAGCACTCCAAGCGCAGGAGTGCTAAAATCATCCTGAACAGGTTACATAAGGACAAGACACCATGCATGACATGACCCTACCCATGCCGGTACCCACCTTGGTGGGCAGTCTGGAGCAATATCTACAAAGCATTGCCCGCATCCCTCTCTTGAGCGCTGAAGAAGAAACCGCGCTGGGACGGCGCTTGCGTGACCACAATGATCTGCAAGCCGCACAACGCATGATTCTTTCCCATTTGCGTCTGGTAGCTTCCATTGCGCGCCAATACCATGGCTACGGGTTACCCCAAGCCGACCTGATTCAGGAAGGCAACGTGGGACTGATGAAAGCGGTGCGCCGTTTCGACCCGGAACGGGGTGTGCGTCTGGTTTCCTTTGCCGTGCACTGGATCAAGGCGGAAATTCACGAATTCATCCTGCGCAACTGGCGTCTGGTTAAAATTGCCACCACCAAGGCCCAACGCAAGCTATTTTTTGGTTTGCGCAGCCTCAAGCCCGGCTTTGCCGCCCTGTCCCCCCGCGAAACCCTGGAAGTGGCCCAGCAGCTGGGCGTACGCCCCGAAGACGTGAGCGAAATGGAAGTGCGCCTGTCGGGTCAGGATATTTCCTTGACCCCCCCCTCCGAAGAAGAAGACACCCATTGGGTCAGCCCAGCCGCCTGGCTCACGGATGAGTCTGCCACCCCCATCGAGGCCCTGGAGCAAAAGGAATCCGAGTATCGGAGCCAGGAAGGCCTGCAGCAAGCGCTGGCTGCCCTGGACGAGCGCAGTCGCCATATCGTTGCGGCACGCTGGCTGCAACCCGAAACGGAACATGGGGCCACCTTGCACGAACTGGCCAGCGAACTGGGCGTTTCGGCGGAACGGGTCCGTCAAATCGAGGTACGTGCCCTGCAAAAGCTGAAACAAGCGCTTCAGCCGGCGGCATGAGCCACTTCTACTGCATCATCGAGAACGCTCGCTGCCGCGTGCGTTTGGGGATTCATGAGCATGAAAAACAGGGGCCCCAGGACATCCTGGTTTCGGTGCGCCTGTCCTTTCCCTTCAGCGCCTTGAGCCATATCCGGCATATCGATGACACGGTCAACTACGAGCCCCTGCGGGATGTTATCCGTAGCTGGGCCCAACGGCCCCATGTGGCGCTCATCGAGAACCTGCTGGATGAGCTGGTGACCCGTTGTTTTGATGACGAACGGGTACAGCATGTTAAGGCCACCATTCGCAAAACCACCATCTTCGAAGAGGTGGAGGAAATTGGCGTAGGAGTGGAATGCAGTCGCCAGGATTGGCAAGCCCTGACTCTGCGCCGCGAGTGATGCGCGCTCAGGAGACCGGTTTTCCTTGGGGCCGGGGCCCGTGCGCCAGGATCACAGGCTGCACAAGAGCAAGGTAAATTCCAGATTGGCAGCAAACACGCCCGGACGCAGGGCTTCGCCCGCCTCCATGAAACGAATGTTGAGCAGGTACTTGTTGGCACTGATTTCGGGAACGCAGGGCTGATCCTCGGCCAGCAACACCCGCAGCAACCGCACTTCTGGTCCCACCTTGGCCTGTTGATACAAGCCCTGACAGGCCTCCAGCTGCAGGGCACGTCCACTTTCCTGCAGCAGCGCCAAATGCACCTTCAGACCATGATAGGTGGGCAGCAACGGAGCGATCCAGTCCTGCATCTGTTGCCGGCGCTCATCGAACGACCGTGATAGCCAGTAGTGATAGCCGGGCAGGTCGAAATCGCACATCCCCCCCGGTATGCCGGTGCGCTGCTTGATGCCCATGAGCCATTCATGGTTGCGCAGGTGTTCGCCAAACTTCCCCTTGCTGGCATGGAGATCGTAGGCGGCCGTTTCCAGATCGGAAAGGGTTTTTTCCAGAGGTTCCTGCAACACATTGACATTGCCCCGCAGGGGTACAAGCGCCATGCGCTGGCGATCCAGGCATTGAAGAAGATCTGATTTCACATCCGCCCGAGCGGTGACATCGATGATTTCAAACAGGGTGAGCAGCGCGCCGTGATGGTCCTGGGGAGCGCTTTGTTCCATCCAGTAGAACGCGCGGCGAAACAAATGCTTCAGACGCAGGAAGGTTCTGATTTGCTCGTTGAGTGGAAAATCGTAAGCAATCACCGCACGGGATCCCCAAGCCCTGGTCAGGCAGTACCCGCAGCCAAAGAGCGGTAGCGTTGATCCAGTTCCCGCACCACGGTTTCCAGTTGCGCCAGGTCGGCGCTGTTGTCGATCACATCGTCGGCCACCCGCAGGCGGGTTTTGCGGTCTGTTTGCGCGGCCATGATGGCCTTGACCGAATCCACCGTCAAGTGACCCCGGGCAGTAGCCCGTTGCACCTGGAGGGCTTCGTCACAATCCACCACCAACACCCGGGACAAGATGGGACGATAGGTGCCCACTTCGATCAGCAAAGGGACCACCAGCAGCACATAGGGCTGGGTGGCGGCTTCCAAGGCGGCATGGACGGCATCCCGAATACGGCCGTGCAGCAAAGCCTCCAGTTGTTTGCGCGCGGGCGGATGGTTGAAGACGTACTCGCGCATGGCGCTGCGGTTCAAGCCACCATCTTCGCCAATGAAGGCCGCCCCAAAGTGTTCGCGAATGGCCTGCATGGCCCCGCCACCAGGCGCCGTCAACTGACGAGAAATGGCATCGGTATCCACCACCCCGGCACCCAGCTTGGCAAAGATTCCGGCCACGGTGGATTTGCCTGCGCCAATCCCTCCGGTAACCCCCACAATGAATTTATTGTTCACAGCATTCCTCCTTTGCCCCACAGCATAACACCTACGCCAGCAAACGCAAGAAATGGGCCAAAGGGAAACAGGGTTTGCACCGTGGCCCCACGTTTTTGCAGCACCAGGGTCCCCATCACCAGGATTCCCGACAGGGAAGCCAGCAACAGGAGTGCCGGAAGCGCTCCCAGACCCAGCCAGGCCCCCAGCGCTGCCAGCAATTTGAAATCCCCATAACCCAAACCAGCACGCCCGGTTAGACGGCGATGCACCCAGTACACCCCCCACAAAAAACCATACCCTGCCATGGCGCCCCACAGGGCGGACTGCGCACTGGTGTACAGGCCAAAAGAATTGAAGAACAAGCCCAGCCATAGCAGGGGTAATGTGAGGAGATCTGGCAGCAACAGCGTTTCCAGATCCACAAAGAGCAGAACCAATAATCCCCACAGCAGCAGTAGCGCTCCCCACCGGCCGGCCTGCAAGCCCCATACCCCCGC
>DAIDKJ010000038.1 GCA_027450105.1 Ferrovum sp. | reverse complement strand
CCGGATTATCGCAGTGCTCGTGATTACCAATTCAAGCTACCCTGGACGTATCTCCACGCCATCAAGGATTACACCGACATGGCCTGGCACTTGGAACAGGTTCCGGGTCTGTCCTGTGTGGTGAATCTGGTTCCATCCCTTCTGGATCAACTGGAAGACTATCGGCAGCAGTTTGTAACGGGCAATCTGCGTGATCCCTTGTTGGCTTTACTGCACCGCAAGGATTTGGAGCACCTGTCAGAACCCGAGCGGCAATTGATTCTGGAGTCCTGTTTTCGCTGCAATCATGACAAGATGATTGCACCCTATCCGGCCTTCAGTCGATTGTATGATTTGCTGCGCAGCGTGCAACCGCTTGCCGACGATACCTCTTTGCAGGCCTATTTCTCGCCCCAGTATCTGGCAGATGTCCTGATGTGGTATCACCTGGCCTGGATGGGGGAAAGCATACGCCGGACCAACCCCTTGGTGCTGCGTCTCATGGCCAAGGGAACCTTGTTTTCCGGGGACGATCGACGGGCGTTGTTCGATTTCATCGGGGAGTTGATCGCTCAAATCATCCCTCGCTATCGCGCGTTACAGGATAACAATCAGGTGGAATTATCCACTACCCCTGCGTTTCATCCCATCGTACCCTTGTTACTGGACTTCAAGGTGGCGCGCGAAGCCGATCCAAGTACGTCACTGCCAAAAGCCCCCGCTTATCCTGGTGGTCGGGTGCGCTCAAAGGCCCAGTTACACGAGGCTCAAACCCGACACCAGCACTTTTTTGGGCAACAGGCGCGGGGGATGTGGCCTTCAGAAGGGGCAATTTCTTCCGCAGCGCTGGACGTCATGGCTGAAGTGGGTTGTCAATGGTGCGCCACGGGCGAAACCATCCTTGCCAATAGTCTGCGTGCAGGCATTGGGGAGTCTTCCTTGGGCGAGCGCAAGCGATGGCTGTATACGCCCTATCAGTATGCGACCCCTCACGGGGAGATCACCTGTTTTTTCCGGGACGATGTACTCTCCGATAAAATCGGCTTCGAATATGCCAAATGGAATGGGGAAGATGCGGCCCAGGACTTCATTCATACTCTGGAAACCATCTATCAGGAAACAGAGCTTCACCGGGAGCCGGTGGTGACTATCGTGCTCGATGGCGAGAACGCCTGGGAGTACTATCCCTACAACGGGCATTATTTTCTTAGCGCCTTGTACCAGGCCTTGCAGAAACATCCTTTCATCAACCCCACTACGTTTTCCCATTGCCTGGACCTCATGGCCTTTCAGAAGACGCGGCAGGAACCCGCACACATTGTTCCTGCGGCGTTGACGCATCTGGTTTCCGGCAGTTGGGTTTATGGCACGTTAAGCACCTGGATTGGTGACCCCGCTAAAAATCTGGCCTGGGATTTGTTGGTGGAAGCCAAACATCACTATGACCAGGTGCTAAGTAGCCATGTTCTCAACGCGGAAGAAGCGCAACGCGCGCAGCGGCAATTGAGCATCTGTGAGGGCTCGGATTGGTTTTGGTGGTTTGGAGAGTATAACAACGCGCAAAGTGTTCGTTCTTTTGACAAACTGTACCGTCATAATCTTACCAATCTTTATCATTTGCTGAAGCTGCCGGCCCCGCCAAGACTTCTCCAGCCTTTGAGCCTGGGTAGTGCGTCGGATCAGGCAGGCGGAGCCATGCGTCGCACAACGGAGTGAAACAGACCATGTCGAAACAAATCGCCTTGCTGCTAGGGGTGCATGCCCATCAACCCGTGGGTAATTTCAACGAAGTGATCGATGATGCGCATTTGCGGTGCTATCAACCTTTTTTGCGCATGATGAACCGTTTCCCCCGGTTTCATTTTTCCATTCACATCAGTGGCTGGTTATTGGCCAACTTGCAACGCAAATTTCCCGATGACATGAATCTGCTGCGGGCCATGGTGTTGCGTGGCCAGGCAGAGTTATTTACTGCCGGGTATACCGAGCCCGTGCTGGCGTCGATCCCGGTGCGCGATCGCATCGGACAGGTCAATCTGATGTCGGAACGTCTGGAGCAAGCCTTTGCCCAACGCCCCCAGGGAGCCTGGTTGACCGAGCGTGTGTGGGATTCCACGGTGGTCCCTTCGCTCGTGGCCTGTGGGGTTAAATATGTCACCGTGGATGATTATCATTTTCTCTGCGCCGGGCAGGATGCAGCAGTCCTGAACGGGTATTTCAGCACCGAAGAAGACGGACGTCGGCTGGATATCTACCCCATATCCGAAGCGCTACGCTATCGGATTCCTTTTTCTCCGGCACGAGAGGTCGTCGGTTATCTGGAGGAATTGGCTAGCGCGGATGAGATGCCTGCTGCCATTTATTTTGACGATATCGAAAAATTTGGCATCTGGCCAGAAACCTATGACTGGGTATACCAACGAGGATGGCTCGAGCAGTTTATTCAAGGCGTGCTGGATTCTCCCGTCATCCGGCCCATGCGGTATAGCGATTACCATCAACATTCCCGCACTCGCGGTGTGGTGTACCTGCCCACAACCTCCTACGTGGAGATGAATGAGTGGACTTTACCAGCACAACCGGCGCGGGTATTTTCCGACCTCGTGAATCGATCCAGGCAGGATGGACTATACGCCAGCCAAAAGGCGTTTATCCGGGGGGGTATCTGGCGCAATTTTTTGAGTCGCTATCCGGAATCCAACTGGATGCATAAGCGCATGGTGTCTTTGTCCAATCGTTTCAATCAATTGACTGAAACGCGTAAAACTGCAGAAATGCGGGATCACCTGTACGAAGCGCAAGCCAACGATGCCTACTGGCATGGATTGTTTGGGGGTCTTTATCTGCCGCATTTGCGCCGTGCCATTTATCATGCCCTGGTGCGCCTGGAATTTTTGCTGGATACGGTGAATCCGCGCTCTCCTTGTAGCGCTATCGATCTGGATCTGGATGGGTATGAAGAGTATTTTCTGCATGACGAGTCGGTACAGATCGTGGTGCGCTCCCAAGGTTTGGCGGATGTGCTGGAACTGGACAGCTATCGTCTCAATCACAATTTTGCCGACACCCTGAGGCGTCAGGAAGAACATTATCATGGCAAGGCACAGGCTTCTCTCGCTTCGGAAAACAAACCGGCAGGCGATGGAATTGCCAATCCCCATGAGCAGGTCAGCTTCAAGCATGACATCCAGCCGCAGGATTTACTCACGGATGAATGGCCCCGATCCTTGTTCATCGACCGGCTTGTCATGCCCGAGCAAGGGCGTACTGCTGCAACACTAATCCGCTATGTTCCCACAGGTGTGGACACGGACGCCACATCCCTGGTCTTCAACGCACTCCCCCCGTTACAAGAAGCGGGGATCGATCTGACCAAAACGTATCGCATCGCTCCACAAACCCTGATCGTCTCTTACGATTTCCATGCTCCGCCCCAGGCAGATCTGGAAGTGGAAATCAATCTGGCGATGCCCAGTTGTGATGGCCCGGCCGGTTGCTTGGAAGTGGCTGGTGAAATTCTGGGTGGATTTGGTCAAACCCACGAACGTCGGGACGTCCTTCAATGGGTGTTGCGCGATGAGGTATTGGGGGGACGGGTGCTGTTCAGTATGAACCAACCTTGCCACTTTCAGGCAGCGCCGCTGATGAGCGTTTCCCAATCCGAGGCTGGTTTTGAAAAAATCATGCAGGCCATGACGCTGCATTTATCCTGGAGTGCCTCTGCCCTCATCCGCCCCCTGGAAATCCGCATGACCTTCAGCCCGCTGTAAGCGTAGGTGGGCAGAGATGTGGATTCAGGATACTATGTGACGTTTTGAATGGATCGACTGGAAAACTGGAGCGAAATGGCAATATTCAGCAGAGGTAAGCGCGTAACAGGCATGGAACCACGAAAGATGGATGCAGCAGGGGGCAGGGGTGTGTTCACCATGTTCCAAAGGGGGCTTTTCAAGCTCACTTGGGCCCGTTGGCGCCATCAGGCGCTGGTGTTTTCGACGGGCGGGCTCGCCATGATTCTGGCGGGATGCGGCGGTGGCAGCGGAACGGGTGGTGTCGCGTCGGGACCCAGTGCGATCCAGGGGTTGGCTGTGGGAACGACCATTTTGGGGGCACCTCAGTTGGCCGCCATTCTGGAAACCGGAGAAATGTACAGTTTCATCCTGAGTGGATCGCAGGTTTCCTTGGTGGATCATGGCATGGTGCAGGCCGGTGGTGCAGTGTTGACGGGCAACCTCACGGAATACAATGTCACCGCCAATACCCAAACCACGGGGGCCATCTTTGTTGGAACTTATTCCCCGGCCTCGGCAACGGTTGCAGGTGGGTTGTCCATCGAGACCAGTTTTTCCAATGGAACCAACCTGAATACCTATACCTCCGTGTATTTGACACAACCGCCGTATTCCAGTCCGGCGCAACAGTCGGCCTTGACGGGTAGTTACAGTGCGCCTTATCTGTATAACGGTACGGCACTGACCTTGACCATCGACGCAACCGGCTCCATTACGGGTGGCAGCAGTGCCTGTACCCTGTCCGGGCATGCAGCACCGCACGGCACCACCCTGGATGTCTATGACATTCAACTGGCGCAGAGCGGTGCGGGGTGTTTGCCTGCGGGTGTTACGAGCGTATCCGGGATCGCTTTTCTGTATACAGCGCCGAATGCGACGAAACCGACTTTGTATGTGGGCGCCCTGAATGCCACTCAGAGCAACGGATTCTTTTGGGCGGGCTTGCAACAGTAGTGGTGCACCAGATATTTGGGCCCGCAGGAGGCCTGCTAACTTCGGGGTCCTTGGTTATCTTCTGGCCAGCGGTGTTTGCCGGGCCTGTGTTCACGATTCGTGGCGGGAGATTGTCGTAGCCGAAGGTGGTACATGCCCGGTGGCCACGTGTTGTCGGGCCGAGTCGCAGTGGGTTTTTTGATCGTCAAAAAAAATGTCGGCACCAAAGGCTTCCAGCACCTTTCCCTTTTGTACCCCTCCTAAAAAAATGGCCTCATCAATCCGTACGCCCCAGGTCCGTAACGTCTGAATCACTCGTTTATGGGCCGGTGCGTTGCGGGCAGTGACCAAAGCTGTTCGGATGGGGGGTTGTGCCGGATCGTGATCTTGCTGGATTTTATGCAACGCTTCCAGAAAAGCCCGAAAGGGACCACTGGCCAGCGGGGTATTGGCCATGGCTCGTTCGTGGGCAATGAAGGCTTCCAGACCTTGTTCCTGGAAAATTTTTTCTGCCTCGTCAGAAAAGAGTACGGCATCCCCGTCAAAGGCGATCCGTAACTGACTGTCCTCACGACCGCTCACGGTGGACGAGAGAATGGTGGCAGCCGGAATTCCGGAACTGATGGCTTGGCGTACGTCTTCCGCCTCGGTGGATAAAAACAGGTTGAGTCCGAGTGCGCTGGCATAGCGATAGGGACTTTCCCCGCGTGAAAACACCGCTCGGGTAATGTTCAGTCCATGGTGTTCTATGGCATTGAAGATTCGCAAACCCGAATCGGCGCTATTTCGGGAGAGCAGGATCACCTCCACGCTGGGTTCACCGCGCGCCGATTTCAAGGCCAATAATTTCTTCACCAACCCAAACGCCACCCCCTCTGCCAGGGGTAAGTTTTCGTGCTCGATCTGGTAGTTACTATATTCCTCGACGCCCTTGCTCAAAAAAATCTGATGACTTTCATTCAGGTCGAACAATGCACGTGAAGAAATGCCCACCACCAGTTTTTCGGCTAATGTAACGGACATAGGGGATTCCTCTTCAGGGAAATAAGATAACCCAGCTTGAGCCAAAGACCCGGGAACGGCTCAGAGAAGGATTACAAGTCGACGCCTGGTTGCGCGGCAATCCCGGCCCGGAAGGCATGTTTGACTTCTTCGATGCGGCTGACCGTGTCGGCCAGTTCGATCAATTCGGTTTTGGCAGCACGCCCGGTAAGGACCACATGTTGCTGTGCGGGCCGGTTTTTAATGGCTTCCAGGACGGGTTCCAACGCCAGATAGCCATAATTGAACAAATAGGTGATCTCATCCAGCACAACCAAACGGATATCTGGGTTGCTCAAGGCTTCACGGGCTTTTTGCCAACCGCTTTGCGCCAATTCCTTGTCACGTTCCAGATTTTGGGTTTCCCAGGTAAATCCCTCGCCGCAAATTTCCCACTGTACCAGCGGTTGGCTTGAGAAAAAGGCCTGTTCACCCGTATCGATGGCCCCCTTGATGAATTGGAATACCGCGCAAGGGTATCCATAACCCAAGGCGCGTGCCACCATACCAAACGCTGAACTGGACTTGCCTTTTCCGTTACCCGTGAGCACCAACACCACGCCCCTCTGGATATTAGCGCGGGCAATGGCCGCATCTACCACGGCCTTTCTTTTTTCCATGCGGCGCTGATGGCGCGCGTTCTGATCTGGATCCTGGGCCTCTGGCATGGTCAGCTCCAGAAAAAGTCACAGGGGCAAAGAAGGCTTTGCGCCGCACGCAGGAAAAACCGTATAACCCCGCAGCACGGAAAAACGCGGAGATGGCGTGAGTTACAGGACATGGGATGAGGTATTGAAACGGGCGTTGAACCGATGGGAAACCCCTAGCAATAGACCCGTGTAAACAAAGAGAGAGAGTAGGGTATGGGGGAAGTATTGGATGAAGCGCGGTGCGAAGCCAGATAAGCTGGGGTGCGCAAAGTAGCCCCCAAAAAAGTAGAAACCACCACTGGCCAAACATTCTGCCACAAGGGCGACGATCAACAACACACCCATCAGTCGCAGAAGGGGGAAAGGTCCAGAGCGTTCACCCTGTGTGGCAAACCAGCGTCCTCCCAACCAGGCGCTGGCATAGGCAGGCGCAAGCAGGGTGTAGGCAGGAGTAAGACATAGTGCGGAGACGGCGCCACTGCCCAGGACGAGGGCATCGATCAAGGCCGCCAAAAGCAGGAATCCGCTCAAGGACCAGCGGGAGCGAAACTGGATGCCGGTCAAAAAGAAAATAGCCAGGGAGGCATCGGGCAGATGGTGCAGGGGGGTCCACGCATGGTTACGGGTAACGATCATGAGCAACGACAGCCATAACACGGCGGCATAGGGTTTGCGGAAAAGCGATGTCAGCATGTGAAGTACCTACCCATAGGGTTGAAATTCCATTTTATAGAGTATACCGCAGTGTGCCGGCGCAGAGGAGCAGTGTGGTCGTTTCCGTGAGTTCCACCAGGGCTCCGGCGGTATCTCCTGTGGTGCCACCCAGACGTTGTAGCAGGGCACGACGCAGGCCCAGAAAAACCCCTAGTGACGTCACACAGGCCAGCACCCCGAGCACCTTGAATTCGATCATCAGGGCCCCTGTGGTCAGTGTAAGCACCAGGATGGCGGGTTTGCGGGGCAAATGATGAGACAGCGCAAGACCAAGTCCTTGCGCGCGCGCATAAGGTGTGCTCAGGAACAGCAGGACCAGCGCCAGGCGCCCCAGGACCAAGGGTAATCCAAGCAGTATCCACTGCCCGTCAAGTGCCAGAACTTCCAGCGCCGCCAATTTGAGAGTGAGCACCAAAAACAGGGCGATGACCGCCATGGGGCCACAATGGGGGTCTTTCATGAGCGCCAGGGTGCGCTCACGTTGACCCTGTCCACCCATCCAGGCATCCACACTATCGGCCAGACCATCCAGGTGCAACCCTCCCGTGAGCAAGACCCAGGCACACAAAGTGAGTGCAGCCCAAAAGAAGGGGGAGGCCTGGGAGTGGAGTGCCAATCGGAGCAGAGGTTCCAGGAGACTTGCCAGGATAAGGCCCACCAGAGGGTAGAACAGGGCGGAAAAACCCACTTCCCGATCATTGGGTGCTTGCTGCAGGGTGACCGGAAGGCAGGTGAGAAACTGCAGGGCGATGAGAAATGAGCGTACGAGCATCATGAGGTGGCACATCCGCAGCGGGTATCCAGCCGGTGGCGAGAGGCGTGGGGAATGGACCATTGTAATAGGGCCTGGGGCGATAACTGCTGCGTCAGGTAGAGCAGAATGCGAATCACACCGGCGTGAGTGATGACCAGTACCCGCTGATTGGGGTATTGTCGGTGAATGCTGTCATGTGCGGCCCGAAGACGTTGTTCAAAGCGCTGCAGGGATTCGCCTTGGGGTGGGGGATGATGCCAGGGGTCCTGCCAGAATTTTCCCAGGAGCTCTGGTTGTGTGCGTTGGAGGTCTGCCACAGGAACACCCTCCCACGCCCCAAAATCCAGCTCGGTCAGACGTTCGTCGATGCTTAAGGGAAGCTGGTGGCGGGCTGCAAAGACAGCGGCAAATTGAGCGCAACGAATCCGCGGGGAACTGAGCACAACGTCCCACCCGGATTCGTCCTGCAGGGCCTGCACCATTTGCTGCCAACCCAGAGGGGTCAAGGCATCCTCCATGCGCCCTCGAAATCCAGTGTGGCCGGTATCTCCGTGGCGTAACAGCTCGACGTATCCTGCCGGGGCTGT
Source organism: Ferrovum sp. (assembly GCA_027450105.1). Taxonomy (GTDB): domain Bacteria; phylum Pseudomonadota; class Gammaproteobacteria; order Burkholderiales; family Ferrovaceae; genus JAJZHV01. The sequence continues at coordinate 2,062 of DAIDKJ010000038.1, read as the reverse complement.
GCTCATGGCGCAGTATCTCCCTTGATCACCAAGGGTAGCCCGGCCACGGTCAGATAGACCTGTTCACAAGCACGCGCCAAGGCCTGATTCAACCACCCAGCCTCATCCACAAAACGCCGGTTGAGCGCCCCCACTGGAACGATTCCCTGGCCGGTTTCGTTGCTCACAAGCAGCAGTGTGGCACGCAGACGCGGAAGGGTATCCAGTAGGGCCCTGCGTTCCAGGGCGAAGCGCTCCGGGTCGGGGTGCAGTAACAGGTTGGTCAGCCACAGGGTGATGCAGTCTACCAGCAGCACCCTGTGCGAGGTATCCTGATTCTGTAGCACGGTGGCCAGCGCGATGGGCTCTTCCACCACCTGCCAGTGGGGGGGGCGACGGGCCCGATGCTGTTGAATGCGCAGTTGCATTTCCGCATCCCCAGGAGTTGCTGTGGCGATGTAGGTGACACCCACTCCCTGTTCCAGGGCGATTTTTTCGGCCAGGGCGCTTTTGCCGGAACGTGCTCCGCCAAGAATGAGGGTTTTCATGGACTGAACTCAAAGACTCTGGGGCTGATAGCGCAGGGTTACATAGAGTCCACGGCCCAGTTGGTTGTAGGGATAGGCGGTTTCATAGTTTTTGTTGAACAGATTGTCCAGACGCCCCTGCAGGCGCCATTGTGAGCTGACCTTGTATTCGGTATGAAAATCCATCGTGGCAAACCCTCCCATGCGTACCAGTTGCTGGGCATAGTTTGGTGCCAGATAACTGAAATCGTTGCGCGCGCTTTCGGCGCGAAGGGTGGCACCCGCAGACCAGAGGTCAAAGGAGCGATCCAGATTCAAAGTGCCCGATTGAGGTGCCCGTTGTGGCAAGGTGGAGCCATACAACGACCCTGCCGTACGATTACTGGGATCCAGCAAATCCAGCGAACCTTGCACAGTCCAGTTCATCCATTGCGTGCTATAGCGGGATTCGAGACCGCGGATCAGTGCCTCATCGATATTGACGGCCGTGAAACTGGGGCCGGTATCGATCAGGTCATGGATTCGGGTTTCAAAGGCGTGCACAGACCATCGTCCCGCGGGGGTTTTACCGTCAAGTCCGGTTTCGAAGGTGTTGGAACGCTCCGGACGCAGCAGCGGGTTTCCATAATAGGGGTAATACATCTGATTGAAGGTGGGGGCCTTGAAGGCCGAACCATCGCTGACGATCAAGCGCAGCGCATCGCTCAACGCCCAGCCCCAGGCAGCGCTGCCGGTGGTCCAGGTGCCAAATTGCTGGTTGATATCCCGTCGCGTGGATAGCTCGATGTCCTGGGCGCCGAATTTGCCGAGATATTGCACAAATAGTCCGGTATCGGTGCGGCTGTTGACCGCATAGCCGGCGTTGCTATCAATGATGTCGTTTTGCTGATCGACTCCGGCCACCAGGGTTTGTCCAGTGGCCAGTGAGAGTTCGTTTTGCCAGTTCATGGTGTCCCGCGTGGTGTCATACCGATCCACAAAGGAGCCATTGAGAAAATTCTGGGAATTGTCCTGGCTTTGTCCCAGACGCAGACTGGTTTTCCAGTTGGCTGTGACTGGGGCTGATACGTTGGCCGCAAGGATGTTTTGGGAGGTTTGGGCCTGGTTGGTGTAGTTGCCCACGTACTGACTGGCCCCCCGGGTATGGATCCAGTTGACGTCCATCTGGGCTCCGTTGTCAAAGTTCCAGCCGGCACGTAACCGACCGGACTGATTGTGATAGCCGTCATCGATGGGAGAATTGGCCACGGTTGGACAGCCTGTGGTGGTGAGATTTCCCTGGCAGGCCGGGAAACCCCGCGTATCAAAACCCGACATCCCTGCGCTGTACCATCCTCCTCCTTGACCAAAATTGCCATTGACCGTGGCACTGCCCTGGGTTGTCCCATAGCTGCCTGTTCCGGCGGAGAGTGTGGGAGTAAAACCCGTCGCGCCCTGTTTGGTGAAGATCTGGATCACGCCGCCAATGGCCTCGGAGCCATACAGGCTGGAGCGTGGACCACGGACGATTTCGATGTGGTCGATCAACTCCACGGGAATATCCTGAAAGGCCGCTT